>PWNY01000351.1 GCA_003557805.1 Bacteroidales bacterium
AGGTTCCTCACCAGGGCAGAAAAGGCTGCATCAGAACTGCTAAGCTCCATCATCCCCTTCTGGTGTAGTGCATATGCAATCATACCGGGAATAAGGAATATAAATACCGGGAGTAGTTTCAGGTAGGCTCCAAAAATCGTTCCCCTTCTCGCCTGTTTCTGGTCCCTGCCGGAAAGAACCCTCTGAACTATATACTGGTCAGTACACCAGTACCAGAAACCGATAATAGCAGAACCAAGCAGCACGCCTGTCCACGGGAAATCAGCATCCTGATGCGATCTTATCAGACTTGTCATTGAATCTCCTTGGGGAGTAGTAGTAGCACCGGCAATCTCCATCAGTTCACTCCAGCCCCCAAGCTCTTTGAGGCCAACTACAAGTATCACGATTGAACCAAGCAAAAGGACGGGCATCTGGAGAACTGAAGTATACAGAACTGCCCTCATTCCTCCCAAAACGGTGTACAGACCGGTAAATAGCACAAGTCCTATAGCACCAATCCAGAAAAAGTCGATCCCCATCCAGGTGTCTATGCCGAACACTTCCTTGAAAACAATACCACCTGCGTATACGGTCACAGCTACCTTTGTCAGCACATAGCTGACAAGGGAAATAATCGAAAGGAAGTTACGAGAGGCAGAGTTGTACCGCCTTTCGAGGAATTCAGGCATTGTAAACACCTTGCTCCTGGAATAGAAAGGAACGAACACCCATCCCAGTACAAGTATCAACCAGCCCTGCATCTCCCAGTGAGCCATTGCCATTCCGGACTCAGCACCTGCACCGGCAAGACCGACAAGGTGCTCTGAACCAATATTGGAAGCGAAGATCGAGGCTCCAATGGCTAACCAGCCTACATTACGGCCAGCAAGAAAATAATCGGCAGAGGTCTCCTTCTTCTGGGTTACCACCCACCAAATCACCATGAACAACAAGACGAAAAATACGCCCAGTACCAACCAGTCAATGATAGTCATATGTTTCTAAATTTTATTAAAGGTTAATAATGATTTGATTACTAAAACATACCAGACCCGGCCACAATAATAACCGGGTATTGTTGTAAATTTTGTACTGTTTGATGCAATTTTTGTTCAGTTAATAAAGTGTAAAAATAACACTAAATGTCAAAATAAAAATAGGCACAGAAAAAAAAATCTATTTTATATTTTTTCTAAATAAGATCAGAAAAACGGCAAATTAATCACATCAAAAATATCAATTTTACTACTAATAAATAATTTATTTTCAGTGAATGACCCCTACCCTGTCAGCCCATTCAAAATATTTTTCTTTAAGCTCCCGGGTTTTTTCAGGCATAAGGGCAGAAAGATCATTTGTTTCGGTTCTGTCTTTCAGCATATCATACAGCTCCCATTCACCTCCCCTGCGTTGTACAAGCTTCCATTTCCCTTGCCTGACTGCACGGTTACCGCCATGCTCCCAGAAAAGTGCATCCTCGCGCTCCGTACTGTCGTTTTCAATATATCCCAAAAGGCTTCTTCCTTCAAGTGGCAGTATATCATGATCATTGAATCTTTCAGGGTAATACCCTTTTGATGCCTCCAGAAATGTTGGCATAATATCTATAATATGTGAAGGGTAACTTATCCACTCCTCATCAGCTTTAATACCATCTGGCCAGAACATTATAAATGGTGAAGCAATGCCTCCCTCATGTATAAAATGTTTATACAGGTAAAAAGGGGTATTTGATACATTGGCCCAGCCAATACCGTAGCTCTGATAAGTTTCTTCACCTCCGGGCAGGATATGCATATCATTTCCAATCTGCACCGGTCTACCATCCCTTGTAGAGTCAGGAAAGAACAGGTGGTCACCCCAGGCTTCAGATAAGATCTCTGCACATCCCCCGTTATCTGAAAGAAAAACAATCAAAGTATTGTCAAGTAAATCAGTTTCCCTTAGCGCCTGAATAATCCTGCCAATTCCCTGATCCATATTGTCTACCTGGGCTGCATAGACTTCCATTGCCCTTAGCATCCATTCTTTGTGCTCTTCATCTTCCCAGGCGGGAACCCGTTCATCTCTTGGAGTAAGTATTGTATTGTTATCAAACAAGCCTAAGGAGATCATTCTGTCAAGCCTTTCCTCCCTTATAATATCCCATCCCCTGTCATACTTTCCGGAATATCTTTCAATATCTTCTTCCAGGGCGTGTAACGGCCAGTGAGGGGCAACATGTGACACATAGGCAAAGAATGGCTGATCCTTATATGATTCTGCATGGTCAAGTATAAAATCAACCGTGTAATCATTGATAGCATCAGTGTAGTAAAAGTCGTCAGGTAATTCTTTTACGGGCTCATTTCCCTTTACCAGAGTAATTGGGTCAAAAAAACTGCCCGCTCCAATGATAGTCCCGAAAAACCGGTCAAACCCCCTTTGTAAAGGCCAGTTGTGTGTAGATGTGTATTCCGATCCGCTCCAGTACCCTTCATGTTTTGTAAGGTGCCATTTACCAGACATATAAGTCCTGTAACCGGAACCTCCAAGCACCTCGGCAATGGTCACGCAGTTGTAATTTATGTCACCCCTGTAGGAATCATGCCCCCTGTCATTTGTCATCCCACCCATTCCGGTCTGGTGAGCGTATAGTCCTGTCATAAGGCTTGCCCTTGTTGGACAGCTCCTTGCCCCGTTATAGAACTGGCTAAACCTTACACCGTTCTCTGCCAGGTAGTCAAGGTTCGGGGTTTGTATCTCACCACCGTAACTGCCAATATCAGAAAACCCCATATCGTCGGCCATGATAAGGATTATATTCGGTGGCTTTTCCTCGGTGGCACATGAGGACATTCCAAGCGCAGCGATCGATATCGCGCCAAATAAGCCAGGGAAAACTCCCAGTGACGGGGCCTTTTTGAAAGTTGGCCATTTGTGATTTGTCAGTTTCATGATTTCTTTGTTTTTTTATTTCAGGCTGAGTTCTATATAAGATATCTGACTGGAAACATCCCGGTTGTTATCGTATCTTCCAATCGGGTTAGCCCAGCCAGGACTGTAACCGGTAAAAATATGTGGTGACATCACCCTGTCATGCCCCTCCTGAACTGGTATCAGGCCGTCAACCCTTCCGGCTGACACCGTCTCCCCGTCAATCATTAGCCTTAGGGTTCCATCCTTCCTTGCCGAGAATCCCACCTGTTGCTCTCGTGGCATAAGGCGCGAGGGTGAAAGCAGGAAAGTATCCCTGCCCCACCTCCTGAAACCAACCACAAGATGTCCTTCACCAATATATAATGCATAACCATGTATTCCTGAAACATAACTGGCGATCAAAACACCGTCCTGCAACTGATCATTCACGGGATTGATGTTTGCAGTTATATTCAAAGCCTTCCCAGCCTGGTATGGTGCATTTTCAGGCAGAATGTGCTCTCCACCCTCATAACGGTAAATATCCCTTTCAATGAATACAGGAGGGGACATCTGTTCAATCTGTCCTGCCAGTGGTGGATAAAATGCAACAAGGCGTTCGGTAAGCTGCCTATTTATTTCCTGGTAATTATCATCATCGAAAAGGTTGACAAGTTCATCCGGGTCATTTTTCCTGTCATACAGTTCACCACTTCCGTCAGCCGGGTAAATACTGAACTTCCACTCATCAGTTACAATGTTCGTCCCTCCCCTGATCTCATTGAAAGCTTCTTTCTGGCCATATTCATCACCCCCTTGAATGACCGGGGTAAGGTCATAGCCCTCCAGCCTTTGTTCCAGGTCGCGGGAAGCACCCATGCCTGCCATCGACAAAAATGTCGGGAACAGATCAACATGACTTGAGTAAGTGTCAACTACACGGGGGGAGTAACGCTGGGGGGACCAAACGATCATGGGTACACGCGCAGAACGCTCATAGAACAAACCCTTGTGTATATTGTGGTGATCACCAAGCTCACAGCCGTGATCCGATGAAAATATTACAATTGTATTATCAGCCTGCCCGCTTGCCTCAAGAGCATCCATAATATGCCCGATCTGTTCATCAATAAAGCTAAGGCCTCCGAAATGACCAGCGCGCAAACGGTTAATGAGTACCCTCCTTTCTTCAGGGTCTGCCTGGTCCAGCCTGTCAACAACTGCACGGGTATAGTTATACCTTACACGTGTATGATCAGGTGGTTTTGACTTTAACTCCCCGGGAAGCGCACGCACCCCGGGGAGTTCCATTCGCTTATACCTGTCAGCACACCTCGCAGGAGGGTCCCAGGGGTTATGAGGTCCGTTAAAGGAGGACCACATGAACCATGGACTGTCACTGTCTG
>PWNY01000030.1 GCA_003557805.1 Bacteroidales bacterium
GCACACATTGTTGACAAGATCATTGAAGACTTCAAAAGCGGGCGCCAAAGCAGGGCCCCCTTCTGGATCAAAATGGGTGATAAATTCATACATATTGAATATTTTGCCCTCCGCAATGAGCAGGGAGATTACCTGGGCGTACTTGAGGTATCCCATGATGTCGCCAGGTATCGCGGACTTGAAGGAGAACAGAGGATCCTTTCATATACCGAATAATTTTATAGTGAGTAAAAAAATGGAAGAGAAGAAGATAATTACCCCGAGGAGCAAAGTGCTGGATGTAATTAATGAGTATCCGCAACTTGAAGAGATACTTATCGAATATGTCCCGGCATTTAAAAAGCTTAAAAACCCCCTTTTGCGAAAAACAGTCGGCCGAGTGGCAACACTGCAGCAGGCAGCAAGCATTGGCGAGGTTAAGGTAGAGGATCTTATCAACCGTTTACGCAGGGAGGTCGGGCAGGAACTTTACAGTGAACAGGCCGGCACTGCTTATCTGACCGAAAAACCTGACTGGTTCAGGGAGGAACTCATACACCAGACCCTAAATGCCTCTGAAATGCTCTCTGAAGGTAATCACCCGGTCAACCAGGTGATGGCAGATTTAAAATCAATGCCCTCAGGTAAGATATACAAACTTATTGCCCCCTTCCTCCCTGCCCCTCTGATAGACAAGGCTACCAGCCTGGGTGCATTACACTGGGTGGTCAGGGAGAGTGATACTGTTTACATAGTCTACTTTTACAAACAATAAACTATTCTACACCCATTGTCGAAGATGGTAGAACTCGACAAGATAAAGCTGGGCTTTAACGGTAACCTGTTGTTTGACGGACTTTCCCTTAAGGTCCCCGAAGGTGGCAGGCTGCTTATAAAGGGAGATTCCGGTGCCGGTAAAACAAGTATTCTCAGGTTAATACTGGGCCTGGTACACCCACAGGAAGGAAAGGTAATAATTGACGGGAATGTGCTTGACAGAAACAATATCTGGACAAAGAGATCTGTAATGGCTTATGTAAGCCAGGATCTGTCGCTGGGTCAGTCCAGGGTTATTGAATTCATCGGGGAGGTGTTTTCTTACAGGCAAAACCGCCACCTCAGCCTTAACATGGAAGTAGCCACAGATCTTGCAGACTTGTTCGGACTCGGCCCCTCAATATTTGAAGCCTCCCTTGATGACATCTCTGGTGGTGAACTTCAAAGGGTGGCCATAATTACAAGTTTGCTTCTGAAAAGGAAGATTTACCTCCTTGATGAAATTACCAGTGCGCTTGATGATAAAATGAAGGAGATAGTGGCAGGGCACTTTCTAAATATGAATGCCACAATTGTTATAGTTTCTCACGACAGGGTGTGGCAAGAACAGGGCATACCCATTATAGAACTTTAATAAAGATGGAAGCTGCACCGGACATTGGTATCTTAAGACTGGCACTTGGCTTTGCACTGCTTTTTATCCCAGTTGCTCTCTCACTGTGGCTCAGGCTCAAGATCGTAAGACAGCTTTTCATTTCTGCCGGAAGAATGACAGCGCAACTTTTTCTTGTGTCAATTCTGCTGATCTACCTGTTCGAATGGAACAATGCAATATTAAATATAGCCTGGGTCATCATAATGATAGTGTTTGCATGCGGTGCTGCAATTATAAACAGCGGTCTGAGGTTCAAATACTTCTTTTTGCCGGTTTTTATTTCTTATTTTACAGGGGCAGGTGCGGTACTTATCTATTTTATAATTGTAATAGTTAACCCCACAAATATTTTCAGTGCGCAGCTTCTGGTTGTTATCGGCGGTATGCTGCTTGGAAACTCCCTGCACAGTGTAATTGTGGGTATTTCCCGTTTTTACCAGTCGCTGAGAAAAGAAAAGAAGCGTTATTACTACCTGCTTTCACTAGGGGCAGGTCAGGGTGAGGCCCTTTTGCCCTTTTACAGGGAAGCACTGCTTGCATCATTAAGACCCTTTCTGGCAAATATGGCCACCATGGGAGTGGTATTCCTCCCAGGTATGATGACGGGGCAGATTCTTGGCGGGGCCCCTCCTGATACCGCTATAAAATACCAGATAGCGATAATGCTCGCTATACTTTCATCGGTTACAATCAGCGTCGGTCTTGCTCTTTATTTGTCAAGCCGCAAAAGCTTTGATGAGTTTGGTACATTAAGACAGGGTCTGTTCCGTTAACTTCCAGGTTCTTCATGTGATTTCCCGTAAAAAAAACAAGGGACCATATCAGGCATTTTCGCCCAATTGGTCCCCTTTATCATAGCGGCTTTTGTTTTATTAGCCCAGAAGAACTTTCATATCTTCATCAACGGTATTGATACCCGATATGCCGAAGTTTTCAACCAGTACATTTGCCACATTTGGTGACAGGAATGCCGGCAGTGTCGGCCCCAGGTGAATATTCTTGACGCCAAGATATAAAAGTGCCAGCAATACTATCACCGCCTTTTGTTCATACCATGCAATATTGTATGCAATAGGCAGCTCATTGATATCATTCAATTCGAAAACCTCCTTGAGCTTGAGGGCAATAACGGCAAGTGAGTAGCTATCATTGCACTGACCAGCGTCAAGAACCCTTGGAATTCCTCCTATATCACCCAGGGGAAGTTTATTGTAACGGTATTTTGCGCAACCTGCCGTAAGGATAACAGTATCTTCCGGAAGGGCCCTGGCAAAATCCGTATAGTAATCACGGCTCTTCATGCGGCCATCACAACCAGCCATAACAAAGAACTTCCTTATCGCACCTGATTTTACGGCATCAACTACTTTATCAGCAAGCTGCAACACCTGGTTGTGCGCAAATCCACCTACTATCTCACCCTTTTCAATTTCAACAGGTGGTTCACAGCGTTTTGCATGTTCAATTATCTCTGAAAAGTCCTTCCTTCCACCTTCCTTGCGGTCAGGAATGTGCTTTGCGCCGTCAAGACCTGAAGACCCGGTGGTATAGATACGGTCAGCATAGGTAGCGCTTTTCAGGGGAGGAACGATACAGTTAGTGGTAAAAAGTACAGGCCCGTTGAACTTCTCGAACTCTTCACGCTGCTTCCACCATGAATTACCATAATTGCCAACGAAGTGGTCATATTTTTTAAAAGCAGGGTAATAGTTTGCGGGCAACATTTCGCTGTGGGTGTATACATCCACACCTGTATCCTTTGTCTGTTCCAGGAGGTCTTCCATGTCGCGAAGATCATGACCGCTGATAAGGATTGCAGGGTTGTTCCTTACCCCGATATTCACCTTTGTGATCTCAGGATTTCCGTAGGCGCTTGTATTGGCCTTATCAAGGAGTGCCATAACTTCAACCCCGTATTTGCCACATTCCAGCACCATATTGGTGAGCTCATCGGCTCCCAGGGTGTCATCCAATGTGGCAGCAAGGCCTTTCTGCATGAAGGCATTTATTTCTTCACCGGTTTCACCAAGGTTGCCTGCATGCTCGGCATAGGCTGCAATGCCTTTGATACCGTATGTTAGAAGTTCACGCAGTGACCTGATGTCTTCATTTTCAGTCATCTGCTTTATGCCGACCTGCTGGGCCCGGCGCTCGTATTCAACAGGTGTGTAGGCAGTCCACTGTGCTGCTTCCGGAAGTTCTCCCTTGTTTATCTTTATCCCGGAGTCTTCCATTTTATTTTCCAGCTCGATGCGCAATGCAAAACCTTCCCTTATTTTGTCGATAAACCTCTGTTTGTCGAAGTTTGCATTGGTAATGGTCATAAACAGGCCCTCCTGGACAAAACGGTCCACCCTGGGATCATTTATACCGTTTTCACGCGCTATATTCGCGTAAACCGATATCCCCTTTAAAAGATACATCATCACATCCTGGATGCCTGGTACTTCCGGTTCCTTGCCGCATACACCCTTAACGGTGCATCCAATTCCTTTTGCTGCTTCCTGGCATTGATAGCAAAACATACTCATAGCTTTTTGGGTTTTAAGTGTTAAATTAAATTTTTAAATAATTACGGTCAATATATTTAATATCAACATTTTTTATATCCATTCCTCGCTTATTTTCTCACCTTTTATTCCAATAGTAACGGCTTTGACAGGCACCTTCCTGGAAGCATTCTCTGCTGCCATTTTTGCCATCTGCAGAAGACCTGTGCAGCAAGGGACCTCCATTACTGCCACAGTAAGGGTGTTTATACCTGAGTCGTTTATCATGGAGGTGAGTTTTTCCACATATACCTCCTTGCCGTGGTCAAGTTTGGGGCAGGCTATGGCAAGGCTTTTCCCCTTAAGGTATGAGGAGTGAAA
>PWNY01000282.1 GCA_003557805.1 Bacteroidales bacterium
GGTAATTGTCATTGATTACATCGACGAACAGAAGCTTCGCATGATGCACGAGGATGAAGAATCGGCGGTCGGGGGAGATATTGATAAAATCATCAAGGAAGCTCGTGAAAACCGGCTGGATGCCTATCATTCCAACCCCGTGCATTTGATTCGTGGTCTTACTCGCGAAGGTCGGGTCTGGCAGAACCAGCAGAACTCGCCGAACACCAAGTATTACAAGCTTCCGGTCAAAGTACCGGTGATCAAGTATTTCGGGAAGGACGAAGAAATCTGGGTGGCAAATGGCACTACTAAGCTTTACAAGATTGACTCCGGCCCTCAGCTTTTGCATAAGCCGCTGATCAAAGCGACTATGCGGCTGGACGGCGAGGAATGGTTTGCAGACGGTATCATCTCCGCTAATGAAGACATCTTTGATGCGACGAACATCATGACCAACGTGATTATGGATGTGGTTGACTTCAACTCGCGCCCTCGGCTTATTCGCGACAATCGTCTGGGTGAAATCAACATGGAACCCTGGGGGCAGACCAAGTATAGCGGTCCCATGGATCAAGCGCCGTTCCATCAAGTAACGGTTGGTGGTGTGAATGAAGAAGTCGCGTACATGATGAATCGGCTAGATCATGCTCGCCAGATTGGTAACCATCAGCCGGACGCCATGGCGGGTAATCCACAGTCAGGTATTATGCGTGGCGGCGCTGGAGCCGTGGAAAGCCTGCTTCAAAATGTCGGTGTTACCCAGCAGGTAACTTCACGTCTTCTCGAATTGTCGTTTGTCGAAGATACCGTGGTGAAAACCCTTTTCCTTCTCTCGACTATGGACGACAAGGATGAACGCAATTTTGAAAGCACACAAGGACATGCTTCAGACGGTACTCGAGAATGGAAGGTGCGAACTATTACCAGACGCGAACTCCAACATGATTTCCGAATTGAAGTCATGACCAGCGAGAAATATCAGAACCAGATTGCCGAATATCAGAAACGGCTCAATATCATAACCGCCGGGATAAACAATGACCCGATGCTTGCCCGGATGGTATTGCCGGAACGCAAGCTTGAATACCTGCTTGGCAGTAAGCAGATCGCGCAGTGGCTAACTGCCGGGGCTAACCCCGAAGCCTATGATATGGCGTTGGCAAGGCTTCAGGCAATCAGCAGTGTGGCAGGCAATGCCGGCGGCGGACAAACTTCCGGGAGCGGCGGTGCCGGACCGGCTTCGGGCGCTGGGCCAATAGATCGCGGTCAACTCGGCGGTGGCGGCGGTGGTGATCAGGCACAACAGGCGCAGGCAGGCGGATTGAGGGCTTAACCCATGAACATAAAAAAACTTGAAAGCGATATTGCCAAACTGCGGATTTCTTGGCAACGATTTGATGATTTTGTTTTCATCAAGGAGTCAACCGGTGACAAACTTTTGAGTATCCTTGATGAATACATCGAGGAGTACCAGAGGGTAAAGGGAAGTTTGGGGTTCTTCGACCCGGAGGGTGACCAGGCGGCTATCCGAACCTATGTCAGGGCGGATGGGGTTGTGGACTTTCTTGAACAATTCCGGAAAAACATTTGTAATTCTATGAATGAACGATTATCAGTAGAGAAAGAACTTGAGTTTCTGTTGAATAAAAAACAAAAGGAAACCGGTGAACTCAAAGAAGACGGCGACTACAGTCGCTTGAACCCGAAGTTTTCACCAACTGAAAACAAGGAAAAATAGGAATGGTCGTTAATAACACGCAACAAACTCAGAGTAATGATGGCGGTGACGGGCAGTCGCAAGGGGTAGCTGTTGAGCAGGGACAAGATCAACAGTCTCAGGCTACTGATACCCAGACGCAGGGCAATGACGATACCCAGACGGTGGCGAATAATGATTTGAACGCTATTCGTAAAGAACTGGAAGGTCTTCAGAGTCTTGTGGGCAAGTTCTCGAATGAGGTGGGATCGACTCGTGAACTGAAAGAACAGATTACGAAGCTTCAGGAACGCCTTGAGAACAATAAGCCTGACACCGGTGCGAGTAACAGTCAGAATAACGGGCAATCGAACCAGCAGACACAGAAGGTCGATCCGTTGACGACGGTTACTGACGGTGAAAAAGCCGCACTCAATGAGGCGTGGAAAAAGTTGCCGGAAGCCGACCGGAAAACCCTTTATGCGGAAGTTGAAGGCGATACGCCGGATGCGAAGCAAAAGGCGATTCGGCGGGTTATGCTCGGCAAGCTTCGGCAGGATGCTCCGGTATTGCCGGACTCGTTGTTTGATGATGGTACTGCAAACTCGCAGGCGTCTGAAAATCAGCAACAGCAATCATCCCAGCCAAGTCGGACCATTGCTATTCTCAATGCCTTGTTCCCCGGCAGCCAGCGGCCTTCGTCCACTGGTGCCAGACAGGGACAAGGCAATATGGCCGGACAGCGGAAGACTGACTCCCGTCAGGCGTCCGTCCGGCAGACTTCCGATCAGTCCCAAAATCAAAGCCCTTACGGGCCGAGGCCGGTAGCAGGCGGGGTGTTTGAAGCAACCCGCAGTCACCGTCAATAGGGATAGCTGAGATAGTGATCCAGCCCATGACCGGAAAGAAAGGCATGATGAAAGTAACAAAATAACTCTAAGGAGATTTCATTATGCCAGTAGTCCCTTACTCATTTATCGGCGGTCTTGCGACCGACGGTTCATACATTGATGCCACTTCCCGCAACTGGTACAGGGTTGACGACCTTGACGAACAGCAGGTCTTCTTGAATAACATGGATGCCAGTTTTTATCGGCTCCTTGAAATTCTCAACCGCCGTGACGCGGATGCCTCGCAACCCAAGTTCCAGTGGTTTCGAAATGACGTTCCCCAGATCGAAACTCGAATCAATTATGCTTCGGGGTATTCTTCGTCCGATACGACTATTACGGTTGACGACGCGACTGTTGCCACACCGAACATGGTCGCTTTGGTCAAGCGGACTGAGGAACTAATCAAGATCACTAGCATCGCCTCCACAAGCTCGCTTGAGATTGAACGCGGTTACGCCAATACCCCGGCTGCCGCACTGGTTGACGATGACGAACTGATCTGCCTTATCCCCGCATTGTCCGAGAAAGGCACGGCTAACCTTGCCAACGGCAAGCTCCCGGTCTATGACTGGAACTATGTCGGGTTCTTCTCGATCAAGGCGCAGGTGACGGAACTTCAGAACGCTACCGAAATGCGTTACAATATTGATTTCCCAACGCAGGTTCAGGAGAAATACTTCCAGCTTCGCCGGGAAATAAACAACGCCCTGCTCTGGAGCAAGCGGCATGTTGAAGAAGACGCGGTGAATGGCCGCACGTATCACTTCAACGGCGTAATGCGACAGGTCAAGACCAATGTTCTCGATTTATCGCGGACGGATGGGCTTCTGACGTGGCCGATGTGGAATGATTTCATTCATAACACCGGTTCGCCAAATACCTCCAGCGCGATGAAAATCTGTGTTTGCGGTCCGAAACTGTATGAGGCCGTGAACCAGATGAGCTACAACAAGACCGTGCGTAGTGAGTACGATGAAGTGCTTGGTACTCAGGTCATGCGTGTGGAATCCACTCAGGGGATCACCGTTGATTACGTTCTGGATCGCTTCAGCTTCGCTGGCCAACATGCCGGGATGGGGCTGATCGTTGATCCGAATACTATCGCCCTTCGCCGGATGCGTGAATTCCCGATCAAAGTCAGGCCGGAAATTCAGGATAATGATGCGCATATCCGCGAAGACGAAATCTACGGTTCGGAATCCATCCGGATCGACAACGAAGAACTGTGCGGCGTTATTCGCGACTGCGAAGGCCCGTACTAAGTTTGAACCCGAACATGGAGTAGAATAATATGAGTCCTGATTATCAGCCAAGAGTAGAAGAAATTACCGAAGCGGAAGCTCCGGTGGGGATTGCCGATAAGATGGTTCCTGACTATAACCCTCTGGAATTGCCGGAGGATCACCCGAAACGCAAGAAATTGCGCGAAGGTTTTGTTCTATTCCGAAGCGAGTACTTGGGACTTACCGTTCCTATGGACCCGCCGCGTGACAAGATTGAGAATGGCCATCGGCTCCGGATCAACGGACCGGGGCATGTCATTAAATTTGAGCGCGGCGAGTTCTGGGCGGATACGAACAAGAAGATAGAAATTTACACTCGTTCGGGTGTCAAGCGAGAGATGACTGAGGTTGAGTTTCTAAGGGATTGCATCAAGTATTCTCCGAGGATGCGGATAACCGAGGTCAAGATAGAAGAGATGAC
>PWNY01000108.1 GCA_003557805.1 Bacteroidales bacterium
CCAGTAGAACCAATACTTCCTGTGCTTCCTGTATCTCCTTTATTAGCAAGTAAAGCCCAATAAGTAGTGTTGGGTGGCTCTTGATTAGTGTGTGCTTCTACACAAGCATAAGAAGAGCCGTTGTTATTAACCACATCGCCTATTGTGTAATCAGCTGATCCACTCCAATCTCCCCTATATAGTTCTGATAATAATTTTTTTTGTAAACTCATTTTTTTAATATCTTAGTTAAAGTCGAAGCATTACTTAATATCTTTTTCAGTGCATCTGCAAATCTAATAACTAAATAAGTGTTATCATTATCATCAAAAATCAAAGCACCGTCATCTGCCGCTAAATAAACTGCACTTGAAGATTTTGCTATTTTTGTAAGGTCTTGTGGCATTATCTATTATTTTGCTGATTAACAACTAACTTCCCTCTTGTTGGGTTTCTCATCTCGTTATAGGTTATGTATCTTTTCTCTAATACATCTAATTCGTTTTCTATTCTTGATATTTTTACTCTTGCATTTGGTTTGTTTACTAGTAAGTAATCGTATGCTGCACCTACTGCAAGCATTTCGTGAAACTCTACTGGTATTCCTGGACTCTTGGTTGTGTCTGTGGTTGCAAAGTAAGAGGGGACTCTCTTATAAAAAAGCTTTGCACCCTCTGTTAGGTTGTAGTTAGGTACAGGATCTAAAAAGATTGTGTTGTTTCTTTCAAGATATCTATTAGGTACTCCGGGTTTTGCATTAGGACTCATTATAAGCTCTGCTTTGTTGTGGTCTAGTGTTACTTTATCTATCTTTCTAAAATAACTTCCTACCTTAATCATCACTGCTGTTATGTCAGAGATTGAGTTTCCATCTTCATCTGTAAGAAACTCGTAGTCGTTTTGTTCCTCTACAATATCAAATAAAGAAAATGGGTGTTCTTGATAGTTAGTGTCATCTGCTTGTGAAAGTCGTGAACCAGCACCTACCATTCCTAAAGCCCTCTCAAGACGCCTATTTAGCCTTGCTGTGAATAGTTTTTTAAGCTTAGCATCGTTCTTAACATCGTCAGGTTCAAACCCTGCCCAATGTTCTATACTCTCTAATAACTCCGTATATGTCATAGTTTATAGTAATTGATTGCTATTGTTCCTGCTGGTCCTATACAGCTAAAACTATCTATTTGTTGTCGTGATGTAAGCTTTATTTCTTCTCCTGTAGGTGTATAATAACCTCCTGTTATGTTTGCTACTGCTGTTGGTCCATCATCTCTGTAATAAACACCTTTATTGACTTTAAGCTGTGCATATCTTGCACCACTAGGAATATTGGTAAGTTTAACTGCTGTTGCACCTACTGCTTGTGTTTTGAAACCAGCAGGAATTGGTGGTTTTTCGTGTGAAACGTACATATTATTTCATTTGATTAAGTTTTTTTAATAAGACTTCTTCTTTTACTGCATACTTTTTAGGGTTCTGCAATTTATATTTCTCAATGAGTTCTCTAAACTCTTGCTTTGCTTCTGACTCTATAATTGCTTCTTCTACTTCTACAATTTCTTCTTGTTTTTTTCTTGGCATAATTTTAATACTTATTTAATAATTTATGAGCTGGTTCAAAGACCGATTTACCTTGAAACAACCCACAAGGGGTTGTTCTCATCCTAAGATGAAAATGGAGTTGCTTCTGTACTACTGCTAGCGTTATCGCCAACAATGTGCCAGATAGTTCCATCACAGAAAGCCCTAAAGTACGTACCCACTCGTCCTCCAGTTGTAGTTCCGTTCATAGAAACCTTAACATCGCTACTTCCATCTCCTAAAAAGGATTTAGAAGCAGTGTTGTCTTTGGAGTTGACAAGCGCGCCGCCAACCTTAGTTGTCCCTGCAGCTGCTACTTCGTAAGCGTTTGAGGTTACCGATGTCTTCACTAAGAAGTCATACCACAATCCAGCCCTTGCAGTTGGTAAAGTAATTACTATACCCTCTGCTCTGTCTAACCTAATAACCGCTCCGCTTTGATTTCTACCAAGTGTAGCTGTAGTCGATTTAATATCTACAAATCTTCTTCTTTGCATAGTTTATTAGGCGAAAGGCGTAGTCTCTGTTCCACTTGATCCGTTAAGTCCAAATACGTTCCAGATACCATCATTATCGCAAACTAATCGGAAACCAGTTCCTATTAGTCCACCTGTGGTTGATCCGTTCATATCTATTTCATCGGAAGAAGTAGCAACAAAAGATTTGGAAGCAGTGTCATCCTTAGAGTTCACCAGTACTCCTCTGATTTTGTCAGCAGTCTGTGTTTCAATCTCGTATTTGTCGGAAGCTGTTACGCTTGTGCCAACAACGAAATCGTAAAACAATCCGCGCCCTTTTGTAGGTAAAGTTACCTTTACACCATCATCATTTTTAAGGACGAAGAGAGAACCGCTGTCATTTTTACCAAGTGTTGTATTGGCTGTAAGTGTTTTAACTCTGATTCTATTGTCCATAATTATGTGGTAAATGGTGTTGTCGCTGTAGCTGCTGTTGTTGCAACAGAAGAACCTGATGCTGTCCATATCCCATCCGTATCACAAGTAAGAGTGATATTTGTTCCAACCAAACCTCCTGTATTAGTTGTTGCTCCACCCATTACAATTTTTACGTGGGAAGCGGGATTAGCAGTAAACGACCTAGAGGCCACGTTGTTTTCAGACTGTAACAAAGCACCCCTTATCTTATCTGTTCCTGCATCTATGGTATAAGCTCCGTTTGCTTTTACAACAAATTGGAACTCAAGTCCACGACCAGCAGAAGGAAGAGTAACGGTAATTCCTGCACCTCTGTTAAGAACTACAATGGAACCGTTTTCATTCCTTGATAAGGTACGAGTAGCTGTTGTGACGTCTATTACACGTTTCCTTGCCATATTGTTACCTTTTAATCTTGAGTAATGTTCGACTTTACGAGCCCTTGCTGTGGGGCTACACGGAAGGGACAACCGGTGGAAAATCCCCTCCAGGTAACCCCACAAAGGGGGCTATCCTTATGCTAGTGTAATATCAACAACTAGATCATTCTTTGGTGTCCAAAGTTTGAATCCAATGTATCCATAACACACTACTTCCATTCCTGTTTTACCAGAAACTCTTTTCTCTTCCCAGCGGATGCCACGAGGAGAAGCGTAGGTTGCAACATTCTTTACACCGAACACTCTGTGTCCACTATTGGTGTATGTTTTTGTACCAAGTGTTTCACTTGCAAATGTTCCTGTTCTTACAACGTATACATCTACTCCCATTGGAGAGCTGTAGAATCCGTTCTTAAGAGCAGCGTCTGCAAAAGAGAAACCTTTCTCTGTTTGGTATTCCATAAACCCTGGAAGGTCTGTGTTCTCAATAACGAGGAACAGTCCTTTGTAGACATCAGAATATCCTGCTACCTCGCTTAAAAGGTTAGAAAGAATTTCACCAATGTTTACAGGGTCTGTAAATCCACCTACTGGGGTAGTATAAGCACCATCAGCTTCTTCTGTAAGCATATTAAGAGCATATCTGTCAATTCTGTTAGCGATAGAATAAATTTGTTCCTCTGTCCTGTTAGCAAAGAGGTTAAAATTAGTCATCACTTCTTCAAAATCAAAGATGTGTTCTGCGACGATTACTTCATCAGTAACGTCTAGTGCTTCGTCAGTAGTCGTAAAGTCATCTACGATATAATGACCAGAAAGAGCTTGAACTGATGCACTTGGTTGTGAGCCGTAAGGGTTTTGGATTCTCTTTATGTCAGATCTATCCACCTCACATATTGCTTCTGTAACAAGCGCATTTCTAAGCAATTTTTCAAGTGTTGCGGAACGATATTTGTCCCTATACACTCTGTCTGCAATTGTATTTGCCATTTTAGTTTTGCTGTTTTATGTAGTTTGCTCGACTCAACAAACTCCACCGGCTTATCTTTTAATCTTGCTTTGGAATCTAGCGTTGACAAGTTCTGTCATCTCTTCATCAGTTTCTGGCAACTTCCCTGTATTAGCATCGTTTAGTAGTTCGCTACCTGACCTTGCTTTACCACCAGTCCTTTTGTTTCCAGTAGTTGTAGCATCAGCAGTTGCTCTGTACTCTTTTTGTTCTGCTAAATAGTTTTTAATAACACTTGAACTTAATGCTTCTTTCACTGGGATTTTCTTGTATTTGGCGTAGTCTACGACTTCGTCAATATCTTCCTCGTGAACATCTGCTTTGGCTAGTGTTATAAAATCCATCTGAGAGAGATTAAAGTCCTTTTTGGGTTCTTCTTCCTTGGAAG
>PWNY01000241.1 GCA_003557805.1 Bacteroidales bacterium
ATGCAGTAAAAAAAGCCCTGAAGATCATTTTCCCGGGGCTGGATGATGCGGTATTTTCACCATGAAAACCACACACTTAATTATCATACCAAGTTTAATTTAATCTCTCTCTACTGAATTATGACCACGAATAAAAAGGAAAAGATCGTACTTGCGTACAGCGGCGGGCTGGATACCTCGGTAATACTGAAATGGCTTATTGACCGGGGATATGATGTGATAGCATATATCGCCGACGTTGGCCAGGAGGATGACTTCGAAGAGGCCAGGAAAAAAGCACTGCAGATAGGTGCATGCGAAGTATATATTGAAGACCTGAGGGAGGAGTTCGTCAGGGATTTCATATACCCGGCCATCCAGGCATCGGCAATATATGAAAACCGTTACCTGCTCGGTACGGCACTGGCAAGACCACTTATAGCAAAAAGGCAGATCGAACTGGCGGCCGAAACCGGTGCATCGTATGTGTCACATGGTGCAACCGGAAAGGGAAACGACCAGGTCAGGTTTGAACTGACCTATTACGCGTTGAACCCTTCGATCAAGGTTCTGGCGCCATGGAAGGACAAAGACTTTTTGAAACGCTTCAGGGGGCGTACCGATATGCTTCATTATGCACGTGAAAAAGAGATACCTGTAAAGGCATCCCTGAAAAAACCCTACAGTGAGGATGACAACCTGCTGCATATAAGTCATGAGGCAGGAGTCCTGGAAGATCCGGCCTATTCTCCGGGCAAAGAGATACTTTCACGAATAACCCACCCTACCGATGCACCCGATAAAGTTACCAGGATAAGCATCAGCTTCAGGGACGGAGTGCCAGTGAAGGTAATTAACGAAAGTGATGGCACCACGGTCGAGGGCGATCTGGAACTTTTCAACTACCTCAACGAAATTGGCTGTAAGAACGGTATCGGCCTGCTCGACATGGTAGAGAACCGTTATGTGGGGATCAAGTCAAGAGGGGTATATGAAACCCCTGGCGCCACGATACTCTTTATCGCACACATGGATGTAGAGGGCATAGCAATGGACCGGGAGGTGCTCAGGCTAAGAAACATGCTCTCGCCAAAATTTGCAGAACTGGTGTACAATGGGTTCTGGTACAGCCCGGAGATGGACTTTTTGAGGGCCGCCCTCAACAAAAGCCAGGAACTCATAGACGGAACTGTCAGCCTTGGCCTCTACAAAGGCAATGTCCTGGTCGAGGGAAGGGAATCCCCAAGTGCACTTTATGACAAGGAGCTGTCGAGCATGGATATAGAGGGTGGTTTCGACCAGCAGGACAGTGAAGGTTTTATAAAGATAAATGCAATACGCCTGATGGCACACCACGCCATACTTGAAAAGTCAAAATCGAGACTAAAGAGCAGTGATCTGATAAATAACAGCTTAATCAAGGAGATGATAAAATGACCATCTGGGACAAGGGAAAGAAAACAGACAGCAGGATGATGGAGTTCACCTCGGCCAGAGACAGGGAACTCGACCAGCAGCTACTTTGGGCTGATATAGCCGGTACTGCCGCACATGCCGTTATGCTCGGGAAGACCGGGATAATACCCGAAGAGGATGCCGGCAGTACAGTTGCCGCATTGAAGGAAATGTTCAAAGAGACCCTGATTGGGAAGATCGAAATTGACAGGGAGGCAGAAGATGTGCACAGTTTTATTGAGTCATACCTGGAAAAAAAGACCGGTGAGGCTGGTAAAAGGATACATACAGGCAGATCGAGGAATGACCAGGTCATGGTGGCAATGCGGCTGTATATGAGGCGAAGTATGCTTGAGATCTGCACATTGACCGACAGGCTTTTCGAACTGCTCCTGAACTACGGCGAACAATACCGTGACATGGCAATGCCGGGTTACACACATATGCAGGTGGCCATGCCGTCAAGTTTCGGGTTGTGGTTCTCTGCCTATGCCGAAAGCCTTGCTGACGACCTTAAAGCTATACAGTATGCCTACTCAATGGCAAACCAGAACCCCCTGGGGTCGGGTGCAGGTTACGGCTCGTCATTCCCCCTTGACAGGGAGATGACAACCCAGCTTCTGGGTTTTGCCGAAATGAACATAAATCCGGTATACGCACAGATGACAAGGGTCAGGGCCGAAAAGGCATTTGCTGTGGCGATCGCATCCATTGCCTCAACTGTGGGCAGGCTGGCTACTGACATCTGCCTGTACTCCGGCGAGAACTTTTCATTTATAAGGATAAAGGAGGAGGTAACCACAGGATCTAGCATTATGCCTCACAAACAGAACCCTGACCTTGCGGAGATAATCAGGGGGCGCTGTAATGTGCTCCAGAACCTTCCCCAGGATATTACCTTGCTGGCTGCAAACCTCCCCACAGGCTACCACCGGGACTTCCAGATCATAAAGGAGAGACTTTTACCAGCAGTGGACACAATTAAGGACTGCATTGAGATGATGTTCCTGCTTGTATCCAATATCTCTGTAAGGACAGGCATATCAGGTGACCCCAGGTACAGGTATATGTACAGCGTTGAAGAGGTCAACCGCCTGGTGATGAAAAAGATGCCTTTCAGGGAAGCTTACCGCAAGGTAGCTGCCAAAATACGCAAGGGGGAGTACGTTCCCGGCAGAGCGGTGAAACACACCCATACCGGCAGTACGGGAAACCCATCCCTTGACAGAATAGATAAAAAGTACAAAAAACTGAGAGCCTCGATACCTTTCAGTGAAGGAGAAAAAGCTATTGAAAATTTAATGACTACCTGATGAAGGAAAACACCCCTAAACCCCGTAATGAGTATGATGCAGCTCTAAAGCTGCAGAATGGCCTATCGTTCAAAGGAATGTCCTTTGGTTATAAAAAGCAGGTGGAAGGTGAGGTGGTTTTCAATACGGCAATGACCGCCTACCCGGAAAGCCTTACCGATCCATCATACACTGGCCAGATACTGGTTGCAACATATCCCCTGATCGGCAATTACGGCATCCCTCCTTCCGAGCTTCTAAACGGCATTCAGGCAAATTTTGAGTCCGACAGCGTACATATTGCCGGCCTGGTGGTAACTGATTACTCCTGGCGCTACAGCCACTGGAAAGCCAGGGAAAGCCTGGGTGAATGGCTTGAAAAACACCGGGTGCCGGCGATCTGCAATGTAGATACAAGGGAGTTGACCCGGATACTCAGGGAGGAAGGATGCATGCCGGGCAGCATCATTATAGGCAACACCGGGACGGCTGATAAGGAACCTGAAGAGCAGTTATTTCAGAGACCCGTTGAAAAAGTCAGCACCAGGGAAGTAAAAACGTACGGAAGCGGAAAACACAGGATAATGCTGGTAGACTGCGGGGTAAAGTATAATATTATCCGGAACCTTCTTAAATACGACACCAGGGTTATACAGGTACCCTGGGACTATGATGTAAGCAAAGATGAATATGACGGGCTGATAATATCAAACGGCCCGGGTGATCCGCAACTATGCGGACCAGTGGTGGAGAACCTGAAAAAGGCATTCCTGTCGGAGGCACCCATCTTCGGGATCTGCCTGGGCAGCCAGCTGATGGGGATGGCATCAGGGGGAAGGACATACAAGCTTAAATACGGTCACAGAAGCCATAACCAGCCGGTTATCTGCAGCCTTGACCACCGGTGCTACATAACCTCGCAAAACCACGGGTATGCACTTGAAAGCACAAGTCTCGGGGA
Organism: Bacteroidales bacterium; assembly: GCA_003557805.1. GTDB lineage: Bacteria > Bacteroidota > Bacteroidia > Bacteroidales > UBA7960 > PUPG01. The sequence goes on from PWNY01000241.1 coordinate 3,688, forward strand.
GGAGTGGGAAGTGTACTTTTCTAACCTGAACGATGGCAGCTGCGAAGGGATAAGGCATAAAAACAGGCCATTCTTCGCAACCCAGTTTCATCCAGAGGCATCAGGGGGTCCGACCGATACCGCGTTTCTGTTCGATGACTTCATGGACCTTGTTAAAGCATACAAATCCTAAACACTCAACATCTACCCTACAATAACCGTTTATATAATGACAGAGAATACATCCAGGATTTCCAAAATACTTGTACTGGGCTCAGGGGCCCTTAAGATCGGTGAAGCAGGCGAGTTTGACTACTCAGGCTCCCAGGCACTAAAAGCCCTCAGGGAGGAGGGCATAAAAACGGTACTGATCAATCCGAACATCGCAACGGTCCAGACATCGGAGGGTATTGCCGACAAGGTGTACTTTTTGCCGATCACGCCGGAGTTTGTTGAAAAGGTCATTAAAAAGGAAAAGCCACAGGGTATTATGCTCTCCTTTGGCGGGCAGACGGCACTTAACTGCGGCATTGCACTTGAAGACAGTGGTGTGCTTCAACGCGAAGGGGTCAGGGTGCTGGGCACCCCTGTTGAGGCAATAAAGGCAACCGAAGACCGCGACCTTTTCATCCGTAAACTTAATGAGATCGACGTCAAGACCGCGCGCAGCCTTGCTGTCTCTTCCCTTGAAGGGGCAAAGAATGCGGCAGATTCAGTGGGATACCCTGTGATAGTAAGGGCGGCATATGCACTAGGCGGGCTGGGCAGTGGTTTTGCCAGGGACCACGGCGAACTTGAAAACCTTTGCCGCACTGCATTTGCATACTCATCACAGGTGCTTATCGAGGAGTCGCTCAAAGGATGGAAGGAGATAGAGTATGAAGTCGTGCGCGACAGCAGGGACAACTGCATCACGGTCTGCAACATGGAGAATGTCGACCCCCTCGGGATACATACCGGGGAAAGCATCGTGGTGGCACCCTCACAAACCCTTTCCAACGAGGAATACCATTATCTGAGAAGGCTCGCTATAAAGATAATACGCCATATTGGGGTCGTGGGAGAGTGCAATGTTCAGTATGCACTGGACCCAAACTCCATGGACTACAGGGTTATTGAGGTGAACGCAAGGCTCTCGCGCTCCAGTGCACTGGCTTCAAAGGCCACCGGTTACCCCCTGGCATTTATTGCTGCAAAACTGGGTCTCGGATACGGCCTTCACGAACTTAAGAATAATATAACCAGGACGACCACGGCATTTTTTGAACCCGCCCTTGACTATGTGGTATGCAAGATACCCCGGTGGGATATGGGTAAGTTCACAGGGGTGTCAAAGGAGATAGGCAGCAGCATGAAAAGCGTGGGCGAGGTAATGGCTATCGGGCGAACCTTTGAAGAAGCAATACAAAAGGGGATAAGGATGATCGGGCAGGGACTGCACGGGTTCGTGGGCAACTCAGACCTTCACTTTGAAAATATAGATGCCGCACTAGAAAACCCCACCGATTTGCGTCTTTATGCCATCCAGTCGGCAATGGATGCAGGTTACACAACTGAAAGGATCCACGGGCTTACAAAGATTGACAGATGGTTTCTGGAAAAGCTCAGGACCATTCACCAGGTGAACTGCGAGCTGGAGCAGCACACAAAACTGGAGGATATTCCCCTGGGACTTCTTAGGGAGGCCAAGCTAAGGGGGTTTTCGGACTTTCAGATAGTAAGGTCAGTGTTGCAATGCAGTGACGGGGAGTTCGAGGATAACATAGGCCGTTTGCGTGATATAAGGAAAAAAAGCGGTATTATTCCCTTTGTAAAACAAATAGACACCCTGGCTGCGGAGTACCCTGCCTGCACGAACTACCTTTACCTGAGCTATGCGGCTACATCGCACGACGTGGAATTCTACTCCGATAAGAACTCGGTGGTGGTACTCGGATCGGGGGCCTACAGGATAGGTAGCAGCGTAGAGTTCGACTGGTGCGGGGTAAACGCCCTGCAGACTATTTCGGACGGGGGCCTGCGCTCGGTAATGATAAACTACAACCCTGAAACCGTAAGCACCGACTACGATGTGTGTGACCGCCTGTACTTTGACGAGCTGTCACTTGAAAGAGTGCTCGATATCCTGGAACTGGAGCAGCCCCGGGGAACCATAGTGTCAACCGGCGGACAAATACCCAACAACCTGGCAATGCGCCTTCACAGGTATGATATGCCTGTACTGGGAACCTCACCCCTTTCAATAGACAGGGCTGAAAACCGTCACAAGTTCTCTGCAATGCTGGACAAACTTGGCATTGACCAGCCCCGCTGAAGGAGATGACAACAATCGAAGAGATCAGTGAGTTTGCTGAAAAAACAGGCTTTCCCCTTCTTATAAGACCATCTTACGTGCTGTCCGGGGCAGCCATGAACATAGTCTCAAACAGTGAGGAGCTGCACCACTTCCTGACGCTGGCGACAAAGGTGTCAAAACAGTACCCGGTGGTAGTCACCGAGTTTATAGAGGAGGCCAAGGAGATAGAGATCGATGCAGTGGCTTCCGGCGGCGAGATACTTGCATACGCCCTGAGTGAACATATAGAGTTTGCAGGGGTCCATTCCGGTGATGCAACCATGGTGATGCCCCCCCAGAAACTCTACTTTGAGACTATCAGGAGGGTAAAGAGGATCAGCAAGGCAATTGCACGGGAGCTCAACATAAGCGGGCCCTTTAACATGCAGTTGCTGGCCAGGGACAACCAGGTTAAGGTAATTGAGTGCAACCTGAGGGCATCCAGGAGCTTCCCCTTTGCATCCAAGGTCTTGCATTACAACCTTATAGAGCTGGCAACAAAGGTCATGCTGGGCAAAAACCCCGAAAAACCCTCAGGCTCAATGTTCGAAATAGACCATATAGGTATAAAAGCCCCCCAGTTCAGCTTCTCCCGCCTTGCAAAGGCAGACCCGGTTCTGGGAGTGGAGATGTCCTCCACCGGTGAGGCAGGTTGCATAGGAGATTCCTACTATGAGGCAGTACTCAAGGCAATGCTGTCGGTGGGCTACACTGTACCGAAAAAGAACATACTTCTCAGCACCGGCCCCATGAGGTCAAAAGTGGAACTGATAAAATCATGCAAAATGCTGGTGGATAAAGGATACCAGCTTTTTGCCACAAAAGGCACAGCAAATTTCCTTGACCTGAACGGTATTCCTGCAACGGCACTTCACTGGCCTGACGAGGATGCCAGGCCAAACGTACTGGATTACCTGAGGAGCAAGTTAATCGACCTGGTTATAAACATACCCAAGGACCATACCCGTAACGAACTTTTCAATGATTACACAATACGAAGAAACGCAATTGACTGCAATATCCCGCTAATTACAAATGCAAGGCTGGCCAGTGCATTCATATATTCATTCTGCCTGCTCAATCCTTCCGACCTGAAGATCAAAAGCTGGGATGAGTACAGGCCTTCCTGATGCAGGCGGGCGTAATTGGATAAATAAGCTGCAGGCAGAACAGGCACAGGCGTGATAAAAAGGGTGTAATACGGGATAAAACAGGCAAAAATATTTTGCTAAACTAAAAAAACTTGCTACCTTTGCACGCCTGTAACAAGTATAAATTCAAAGAGAAAAAAATCGACAAATGTACCTAAGCCCTGAAATAAAAAAGAAGATTTTTAAGGAACACGGCGGAAAAGAGGAGAATACCGGAACAGCCGAAAGCCAGATAGCACTGTTCACACACCGTATCTCCCATCTTACGGAACACCTGAAAAACAACAAAAAGGACCTTAACACAAGGCGCTCCCTGGTTCTCTTAGTGAACAAAAGGAGAAAACTATTGAACTACCTGAAAGAGAATGATATCGAACGCTACAGGGCGATAATCAAAAAGCTTAATCTCAGGAAATAAACTAAATGGTAAGGAAACAGGCAATTATTCACTAATTGCCTGTTTTTTTATCAAAACATATAAACGACCAATATATTTAAAAAAGAAGAAAGAGAAGGAAAAAAGATGAGTACGTTAAAAGGAATTCAGAAGAGTATCGATCTTGGTGGTGGAAAGATTATCACCATTGAAACAGGAAAGCTTGCAAAACAGGCTGATGGCGCAGTTGTTGTCCGGATGGGCGACACCATGCTGCTTGCCACCGTGGTGGCCAGGTCAGAAGTAAAAGAGGGGCAGTCATTTCTGCCACTTTCAGTTGATTACCAGGAAAAATATGCTGCGGCGGGAAGGTTCCCCGGGGGATTTTTCAAAAGAGAGGCCCGTCCATCAGAACATGAAATACTCATATCCAGGCTGGTTGACAGGGCCCTGAGGCCAATGTTCCCGGACTACTACCAGGCGGAAACACAGGTCCTTATCTCACTGATATCTGCAGGCAAGGACACCCTGCCTGATGCACTTGCCGGACTTGCTGCATCTGCGGCTTTAAGTGTTTCAGACATACCATTCAACGGGCCTATATCAGAGGTAAGGGTTGCAAGGATCGACGGTGAGTTCGTGATAAACCCCGGCATGACCGAGCTTGCATCTGCAGATATTGACCTTATTGTTGCAGGAACCATTGATAACATTGTCATGGTCGAGGGTGAGATGAAGGAGATTGCAGAACAGGAGCTGCTTGAAGCGATAAAAAAGGCGCATGAGGCCATAAAAATACAATGCCGCGTGCAAAAAGAGCTCGCATCCGAGGTCGAAAAGTCACAGACAAAAAGGGAGTACCCGCCACAGGAGTCCGATGAAGAGCTCCTTGCTGAAATGGAGGCTGAGTTGTACCAAAAGGTTTACGATGCTGCCAGCCAGTGCATAAGCGACAAGCACAAGCGCCGCGATATTTTTGACAACATCTTTGTTGAATACCTCGAAAACCTTCCCGAGGAGACAAGGGAGGAGAAACAGGCCCTTATAAAGACCTATTTCGGAGACATACAGAAAAAGGCCATCCGTGATTTTGTGCTCAAGTCACAGAAAAGGATTGATGGGCGTAAACCCGATGAGATACGAGATATCTGGACAGAAGTTGACTACCTGCCTGCAGCGCATGGCTCAGCAATTTTCACCAGGGGTGAAACACAGTCGCTTACAACGGTAACACTTGGCACCAAACTGGACGAACAGACAATAGACGGAGCGGTTATTGAAGGCAAGAGTAAATTCCTGCTGCATTACAACTTCCCCCCGTTCTCAACAGGGGAGGTAAAACAGATGCGTTTTACCAGCCGCAGGGAAATAGGTCACGGTAACCTCGCGATGCGCGCCCTCAAGCCTGTACTGCCCAACGGCAATGATAACCCCTACACCATCCGCGTGGTCTCGGATATCCTTGAATCCAACGGTTCATCGTCTATGGCAACAGTATGTGCAGGTACATTGGCACTTATGGATGCAGGTGTAAAGATCTCAAAGCCGGTTTCAGGTATTGCAATGGGAATGATAGCCGACACTGAATCAGGCAAATACGCCATACTTTCAGACATACTTGGTGATGAAGACCACCTTGGGGATATGGACTTTAAGGTAACCGGCACAGTTGACGGCATTACAGCCTGCCAGATGGATATCAAAATTGACGGGCTGCGTTATGAGATCCTTGAAGAAGCTCTTGTTCAGGCAAAAAAAGGCCGCCTGCATATCCTAAGTGAAATGGAGAAAACCATTTCAGCACCAAGGGAGGATTACAAATCCCATGTACCAAGGATTATTAAACTTACAGTACCCAAGGAATTTATTGGTGCCATAATAGGTCCAGGTGGAAAAGTTATACAGGAGCTGCAGAAAGAGAGCGGTGCGACGATCGTTATTGAAGAGGTCGGTGATTACGGTGTCGTGGACATTGTGTCCGAAGACAAGGAGTCGATCGACTATGTTGTTGACAGGATCAAGGGCATCATTGCTGTTCCAGAGATCGGCCAGGTATATAACGGCAAGATCAAGAGCATCGTTCCTTTCGGAATGTTCGTGGAGATTCTCCCCGGCAAGGAAGGATTGCTGCATATTAGCGAGATAGAGTGGAGAAGGCTTGAAAAGGTAGAAGACAGCGGTTACAAGGTGGGTGATGAGATTGAGGTCAAGCTGCTGGATGTTGACAAGAAGACAGGCAAGCTTAAGCTTTCCCGCAAGGCTCTGCTGCCCCGGGACAACAAGCCAAACCGGTAGACTACTGTAAGGAGCAGATAAGATACCTGCCGGATTTACCTGTTTTAAGCCACATGCAACCCTTTCAGGGTCCATACCGTATTACTTAATAGGGTTTACCCCATAAATCCAGTGTTATGAGACAGCTCAAAATAGTCAAACAGGTAACCAACAGGGACACTGCATCACTGGATAAATACCTTCAGGAGATTGCAAAGGTCGGGCTTATATCCGCCGAGGAAGAGGTAAGGCTTGCACAGAGGATAAAGAAGGGGGACAAAGTGGCGCTTGAAAAACTGTGCAAGGCGAACCTTCGATTTGTGGTTTCCGTTTCAAAACAGTACCAGAACCAGGGCCTGAGCCTGCCGGACCTGATAAACGAGGGCAACCTCGGGCTTATGAAAGCCGCTGAACGCTTTGATGAGACAAAGGGGTTCAAGTTCATATCCTATGCCGTTTGGTGGATCAGGCAGTCAATTCTACAGGCCCTTGCCGAGCAGGCAAGGATAGTAAGGCTGCCCCTTAACAAGATCGGCACCATTAACAAGGTAAACAAGGCGTTCGGGCAGCTAGAGCAGGTTCATGAAAGGGAGCCGGACGCGGATGAGATTGCAGAGATGCTGGATATCTCTGTTGAGGAGGTCAAGGATGCGCTAAAGAACAGCGGCAGGCACCTGTCAATGGATGCTCCATTGCTGGAGGGTGATGAGTCTGATATGTATGAGGTGATATACGATGAGGATGACAGCCAGACACCCGAGAACAGCCTTCTATACGATTCGCTAAAGAGTGAGATCGAAAGGACCATAGCCACGCTCCCTGCAAGGGAGGCTGATGTGATAATCCACTATTTCGGGCTGAATGGTTTGCAGCCGCATACCCTCGAGGAAATAGGCGAAAAGCTGAACCTGACCAGGGAAAGGGCAAGGCAGATAAAGGAGAGAGCGCTGCGCCACCTTAAACAGACCTCAAAATGCAAGATTCTAAAAACATATCTGGGCTGACTTGCCGTTATCATATTTAAAGACCATGCAACACCTAGTAGCCCCGTCATTACTGGCCGCCAACTTCCTCCACCTGGAAAAGGACATACAGCTGGTAAACCGCAGCAGGGCGGATATGTTCCATGTGGATGTAATGGACGGGAACTTTGTACCAAATATCTCTTTCGGTTTTTCAATAATCAGGCAGATTAAGAGCATTGCCGAGAAACCCCTTGATGTTCACCTTATGATAAGCCATCCGGATATTTACCTGGAGGAGTTCCGTAAGGCAGGTGCCGACTGGCTCAGTGTTCATTACGAGACCTGCGACCACCTTCACAGCAGCATTCAGAGGATAAAGGAGCTAGGGATGAAGGCGGGTGTGGTATTAAACCCACACAACAATATCGACCTTATCAGGGATATAATCCCCTATGTAGATTATGTGCTGCTTATGTCGGTCAATCCCGGCTTCGGCGGGCAGCATTTTATCGAATCAACTTACAGGCGTATTGAAGAACTGGCAAAGCTGAAGCAGGAACTCAACCCGGGCATGCTGATTGAAGTTGACGGGGGCGTCGATGTCAACAATGCTGAAAAACTGGTCAGCTCAGGGGTTAATATACTTGTGGCAGGAAGTTCGGTTTTCAGATCAAAAGACCCTGAAGCAACAATATCAAGGCTTAAGGGCCCGTTTTAAGCAGGTTCCCCTCTCCCCAAAACCCCCTTAGGCCTGTATATATCAAAATTGCTGCACATAATATAAGGAGTGTCCCCACTATAAGGAAGCTGTTGTACAGGGTGCTTAAACTCACAAGCGGCTGCAATAGTATTGGAGAAAGGAACATCCCCAAAAATATAAACGTGTTAAGATAGCCTACAAGGCTACCCCTTATATTTGCAGGTGCGAGGTTTACAAGCCAGAGGTTTATGTTTGCCATTTGCATCCCGAATCCCAAACCACACACCAGAATACCCGCCACCATCATATAGTATGAAGCAGACAAGGCAATCACCGTATAACCTGCTGCCACCAGAACGTAGACCATAGCCATTATGTAAGGGAAATCCATGAGGCTTTTGACCCTTGAATAATTAAAAGCAGTTATCATGGCTGTTATGTTCATACATGCAATAGCGATCCCAACCTCAGTGTTGGAAACACCTTCGAGCGCGCTAAGCATAAATGGCATCTGCACGGGGATCATATAGAATACCGAAAAGGAGAAAAATGCTATCAGGTAAACCCAGTAAACCTTTGAGGGAACCGACCGGATAACATCACCAACAGGCAGTTTAACTCCACCAGCCGGGCGCACCCTTTCCGGTTCATAGACAGAGACAAGGGCAATGAAAAAGAGTATAACCGACACCGAATATATAAGAAAGGGAAACCTCCAGTGGAAATCAGCAAGAACCCCGCCTGCTGAAATAAACAGAAGACCCCCCGTGGATGCGAAAGCGGCCTGGTATCCCATTACTCTTGACCTTTTTTCACCCTGGTAGTAATCACCGATCAGGGTCACTATGGATGTCATCAGTCCACCAACAGCAATACCAAGAACAGCCCTGCCGGCCAGTATCAGGTACATATCAGACAGGTAGGCACCGCTTGTTCCGGCAATGGCATAAAGCAAAAGTGAGGCAAAGAGCACCATCCTCCTTCCTGCCCTGTCAAGTATGTAGCCCGCAACCGGTGCAATAAGAGCAATGAACAGTGCAGGCAGAGTCAGTATGAGCTTGCTCAGAAATTCAGCATCTTCCAGGTAGCCAAATGCCCTGCTGATCTCAGGCAGTGCCGGCGATACTATTGCCCCCGCCATTACAGTAAGTGTACTGCCAAGGAGCAAAGTGCTGCGCCTCAGACCCTCCCTGGCAACAATTCTATCATTCATCCCGCTCTGTTATTATCAGGCGCAAAGGTAGCCATTTTTGCCATTGAACATTTTTGATCTTTGATTGTATATATTGTTGAAGTTATTCAAATAATTCTTAAACAAAGATATTGATTATTATTTTTTGACTTTTATTTTTATTTAATCTTAATTAATTTTGTATTGTTAAACCAAATAAATTATACAGTTATGAGAGCTATTATTTTGGGAATTATTTTTTCTTTTACAATCACAGCAGCAATAGCAGCACCGGCCAAGGCCAGTGTGGCATATGACATACTTGTGTTTGAAACCGCCGGGGGAGAGTCCCTGGTAATGGAGATAAGCCGGGAGCAGGAGTATTTCGGTGATGTTCCCGAGCAGATACTTCCGGCTATAACCCAAGGAGTTAACAACCCTGAAAACCATACATTTTTCCAGGCACTTATCAGTAAAACACAGAAGGAAGAGGTAGAGGATGCCCTGCCATTCTGCAACACCCAGGCAAGCATACCACCCATACAGCGTATGCTTCCGGTATGTCTTAACTGATAAAGCAACAGACCTCCGGTACAGTTCCATTTGTATTACAGGCTTATCCTTAAACCGGGAGAGTGCATTAAGATGCATTTTCCCGGTTTTTTCATTAAATACCAACTAAGTTGACATGTGCTGGCATTCTTTTTTTAAATTTACATTTTCCCATAACCATAAAAGAGATGCCACACCGAGACAACACACCCCCCCTGCTTAAAAAGGCCGTCAGGCTTATCGAGATCTATATCATCAAGGTACTGATCGCACTTATGTCAGTACTGCTTATACTGGCAACTGTCGAACTAGGCTATGTTCTGGTAAAGGCAATTATTCAAAGCGGTGATGATCACTTTATCCTCAACCTGGACAATCTGATGAATGTTTTCGGGGTCTTCCTGCTTGTTGTGATAGGCATCGAACTGCTTGACACCATAAAGGTCTATTTCCGAAAGCATGTAATCCACGTTGAGGTCGTAATGCTGGTTGCAATTATTGCGATAGCAAGGAAGATAATAGTTATGGATTTTGAACAATACCAGGGGCTTGACAGTATCGGGATCGCTGCGATAATGCTCGCCCTGGCAGGGGGTTATTTCCTTATCAAGAAAACCGGCGGATGCGGATTCTGGCCAAAAGAGAGCGAAGACACAGAGGATATTGTAATTGAGGAAAAGGTGGATTCTGAAAGCGGGAAGATTATAGAAAGGAAAAAGATAATAAAGAAAAGGAGTGAAGAAAATCCAATCCCACCTTTAAATGACCCGCAAAAAGCAGGACAGATGAAGGATCCGCGGCTCAGTGACAGGCCTGCAGGCAAGAAAAGTAAATCTTAATGCAATACTGCATACCTTATTTTATAATCTTTTCTTACTTTCGCAGCTTTGATTTTTCATTAAGGACAAGCTAAAACCCAAATCAGAATGACAGGCCCTAAGATCAATACAAGGTTCATTTTTGTAACAGGCGGGGTTACCTCCTCTCTCGGCAAAGGAATCATATCGGCTTCGCTGGCCAAGCTGCTTCAGGCAAGAGGATACACCGTAACAATACAGAAGCTTGACCCTTACATCAATATCGACCCCGGCACCCTTAATCCTTATGAACACGGTGAATGCTATGTTACCGAAGACGGGGCTGAAACTGACCTTGACCTGGGGCATTATGAACGTTTCCTTAATATACCGACCTCACAGGCAAACAATGTGACAACAGGGAGGATCTACCAGTCGGTAATTAACAAGGAAAGGCAGGGAGATTACCTGGGAGAGACAGTCCAGGTGATCCCGCATATTACCGATGAGATCAAATACCGTATCAGGCTGCTAGGCGACAAGAACGAGTACGACTTTGTTATTACGGAAATTGGCGGTACTGTCGGGGATATTGAGTCACTGCCCTATGTCGAGGCGATAAGACAGATGAAATGGGAGCTTGGCAGCAACTGCCTGGTGATACATCTTACGCTCATACCCTATCTTGCGGCAGCCAAGGAGCTGAAGACCAAGCCCACCCAGCACTCTGTTAAAACACTGCTGGAATACGGGGTGCAGCCCGACATACTGGTGTGCCGTACAGAAAAACCCCTTAATGATCATATCAGAAACAAGATCGCGCTTTTCTGCAATGTAGACTCCTCCTCTGTAATTGAATCAATAGACACCGACAGCATTTACAAGGTGCCCCTTCTGATGCAGGAGGAAAAACTTGACAGGGTTGTTCTGAAAAAAACAAAGGCATCTGCAAAGCAGCCGCCGAACATGAAAAAATGGCGAAGCTTTATCAAAAAGCTGGAGTCTCCAAGGCGTACCGTGAATATAGGTCTGGTAGGCAAGTATGTGGAGCTTGTGGATTCCTACAAGTCCATCATTGAATCCCTCATTCATGCGGGAACGGTAAACAACTGCAGGGTCGATCTCAGGCTTATACACTCCGAGCACCTGAGCCATGACAACCTTGAAGATAAACTCTCCGGACTTGGGGGTGTAATTGTTGCACCCGGGTTCGGTGACAGGGGAATAGACGGCAAAATAGCAGCAATCAAACACCTCAGGGAAAATAATATCCCCTTCCTGGGAATATGCCTCGGCATGCAATGTGCAATGGTTGAGTTTGCAAGGAATGTACTGGGGCTTGCAGAAGCCCACTCCACAGAGATGAACCCCGGTACACCCTTCCCGATAATAGATATTATGGAGGAACAAAAAAGGGTCCACATAAAGGGAGGCACAATGCGACTTGGTGCGTATTCATGCAGGATCAGCCATTCATCAAAGGTTTACGGCATATACGGCCGCGAAGAGATATCCGAAAGGCACCGTCACCGCTTCGAGGTCAACAACCAGTACATTAAACGGTTCGAAAATGCCGGCCTTATAGCCTCGGGTGTAAACATTGATTCAGGACTTGTAGAGATAGTTGAACTGAAGGGACATCCCTGGTTTATAGGTGTGCAGTTCCACCCTGAATATAAAAGCACGGTTGATTCACCTCATCCTTTGTTTATTGATTTTGTAAGGACAAGTTCAATGATTTAGACTATCTTTGCACTCGAAAAAAACAAACAAACATCCTATGTCAAGGGACAATATCATAGGCCTAATAATTATCACCGCCATTATCATTGGCTACAGCATCTACATGGCCCCAAGCGAGGAGGAAAGGCTTGAAGCGATGCGGGTAAGGGACAGCATTGCTGCAGTCCAGAGGGAGGAAGCAGCAGCTGCAGCAGCTCTTGAAGACATCCCGGATGATCAGATCACGA
>PWNY01000288.1 GCA_003557805.1 Bacteroidales bacterium
AAACCCGAGGGTATCAAATTCCTTCAGGTCATCATAGTCGAATGGGTAATAGTCGTTCAGTCCGAAATATGCCTCAGTAAGTTCAGCAAAGTATTCCTGTTCATTCTCCATTGCATAAGCAGTCCTGTCATAAGTATTTTCACCGTCAAAGTAAGGAACAGAATTGTACATACCACTGGCCTTGGCCCGGGTGTATGCATTTGAGATTGCATGATAATCATGCCCGAAATATTGATGGTGGATCAGGTGTGACATTTCATGCAGCACCATATATGGCTGGTTCTGTGCAGTCCAGTCAATATAGTTGCGGGCATTTGCGATCTCGATGCTTAATGCCTTGTCGGGATTATGCCCGTTGGCCGACAACCAGGCAGGGCTGGGATGATACCATGCGGCACCGTTTGGCAGAAGGTCAAGCTTCAGCCAAACCGGTCTTTTTTGCATGATATCCAGGAAGTCCTCCCTTACAAGCTGGTCAATCTCTTCAAGGTGTACTTCAAGCAACTTAATTGCCTCCTGAATATCAGCCTCATTGTTTTCTGACTCCCTTGTAATTACAGTATAAGATTTTACGGGGGTTTCAATATAAGCCTCGGGCTCAATTACAGGGATCTCCTCCTCTTTATCAGAGCACGAAACGATTATTAAAGTAAAAAGAAAAAATAACAGGCTACTCACTCTCATAGTTTTTATGGTAAAGGGAGGGGGGCCTTGCCCCCTCCCAATTATTAACAAGTTTAAGGATTATAAACCCCGTCAAATGGGTTCTGGTCACCCCCTGGCCAATCACCCTGCTGAAGTGATTCATTGGCATTTATTTCGCTTAATGGTATCTGGTATACAAAGCGCCAGGAACGCGCAGGCCATATCTCCCTTCCATCCACAGGTGTAAGACCGTCCTGGTGCACCCCTTCACGGTACATGGGCTTTTGGTTCCTTATCATATCAAACCATGAATAACCTTCGCCATATAACTCCTTCCTTCTCTCCAGCAAAATATCCTCAATCAGTTCTTCACCTGAGCTCTCTGACCGGTTAGCATTACGGGCATCCTGAAGCTCCCAGAGTATTTCCATGGCTTCACTCTCCCTGCCTGCCCTTGCAAGGGCCTCTGCCTCCATGAGCCACATCGATGCGGCCCGCATCATCACAATATCCCCTGTAAGATCGGGGGTGTCCCTGAACTTGTATGAAATATACAAGCCGGCATCCCACGGGTCAGGCTCTATCTGACCATCAAAACGTATATCTTCAGGGTCAAATTGCCTTGCGAATACATCATTTAAAAAGAAGCAGGCGAATGTAAATCCTTCCCTTGTCCAGTTTGCCCACATCGCAAATGGAGAGTAATCCCCCATGTTCTGGTCCTGGGTCTGCAATGCACCCCACATCCACTCATGATTATTGATGTCATTGAACCCGGCCTGGAAATCTGCCGCAGACATAAGAGAGTAACCTTCACGTGCAGCATTTGCAGCTTCGGCCGCTTCATTCCACCTGTTCATTGTAAGATATACCTCAGCCAGTATTCCAAGGGCCACGTTCCTGTCAATAGTGGTTTTCCTCTCACCCCTGTTGTAGTTTTCAAGCAGGGGGATCGCCTCCTGCAGGTCTTCAAGGATGAAGTCATACACATCAGATACCGAAGCCCTGGGATTACCTGTGGCATCAGCACTTGCGGGTTCAGTATATATCGGTACGCCCGGCATATCCTGTGCAATAGCATATGTGTGCTGGAAATACCTTATAAGGTAAAAATAGGAATAAGCCCTCAAGGCCTTTGCCTGACCGATTATTGCATCCTTATGATCCTGGGGGCCAGAGGCATCATCAATATTGACCAGAATAAGGTTCGCATTGTTAATGGTCCTGTATAAAAACCTCCATAACGAACTGGACTTGAATATGTCACCCCTGGTATGCCCCCAGAGGTTGTAATCAAAGACATACCATCCGCCCCAGACAACGATCTCCTGACCGGCTGCAGCGTCATTTGTCATTATTAATGAAGGAATGCCGTGATCATCCATCCTTCCAGCTCCTCCGCCATTATATCTTCTCAGATGATAGTATATCCCATTAAGTGCTGTCTGGGCACCGTCAGTGGTTTGAAAGGCGTCAGCATCAGATATATCTGATGAGGGGTTTGTTTCTAGAAAGTCATCCTCACAACCGGAAAGGCAAATTAATGCTCCGGAAAGCAAGGTAATACAAAATATTCTATATATGATTGATTTCATGATCTATATCTCCTAATTTATAATTAAAAACCAACTCTGAGTCCAACTGATACAGATTTGAGCGGAGGCAGCCTGTGACTTGTAGTACCACCAAAACTCTGTTCTGGATCGGTTCCCCTTCTTGCAGCGCTGCCGAATGTAAGCATATTATCTGCCTGAACATAAACATATGCAGTGTTCATATTAAGACGGTTAAGCAGGTTATTGGGCAGGTGATAACCCAGGGTAACATTGCGAAGGCGCAGGAAAGTATTGTCATAAAGGAACCTTGTAGAGTATGACCCCATGTATGCTGCCTGCTGTGAAGAAATCCTTGGCAGGTCAGAGTCAGTGTTATCAGGTGTCCACCTGTCAAGCATATCCTCATGATATGCAAAACCAGCCCTGTTGCTCACCATCCCTGCATAGTCGCTATCATACAATTTTCCACCAATACTGTAATAAAGGAAAACTGAAAGCTCAAAGTTTCTGTACCTGAACTCGTTGGTAAAACCACCGTAAAGGTCGGGTATACTGTTGCCGAAAAAGTCGCGCTGATCCTGGGGGCCCACTTCGCTGTAGTTTTCGGTTTTTTCCCTTCCGATAATTATTTTATCACCTTGTTCATCAAGAACAAAAGCTCCCTGGTCATCAGTCTCAAATACATTCTTCCACCACTGGCTGTTACCTGTTTCCGGATTAACTCCGGCCCATTCGGGCATAAAGAACTCATACATTGATACTCCTTCTATCCAGTTACCAACCCTTTCCTGAGGCAGGCTGGTTATCTCATTCTGATAATGCGATGCGTTAAAATCGATGTTCCACTGGAAATTTGCGGTGTTCATGACCAATACATATACATCCAGCTCAAAACCCCTGTTCTGTACATCAGCAATATTTGCATCCACGCTTCCAAAGCCGGTCGACATTGGCAATGGCCTTGCAAAAAGCAGGTCCCTGGAGTCTCTTATGTAATATTCAAGTGAACCGTCTACCCTGTCAAAAAAGCGGAAATTAACCCCAACATTGAACTGCAGGTTTGTTTCCCACTTAAGGTCAGGCGTGGGCAGCCTGGAAACAAGCATTCCCGGATAACTGCCGTCATTCATGCCGGTAGCGAACAGCCCCTGGTAAGCATACAATGAAATCCTGTCATTCCCGACAGCACCGTAACTTGCCCTGAGCTGCAGGTTGTCAATCCAGTCAACATCGCTAAGGAAATCCTCTTCAGAAAGCCTCCAGGAAGCACCTGTAGACCAGAAATTACCCCAGCGGGTGTCGGGATGGAACCTGGAAGAACCATCAGTCCTGAAGCTTCCGGACAGATAATACCTGTTATCATAGTTATATTCCACCCTGCTCAGGTAGCTGATGAGCCTGTAATTGTCTTCATAGGACCATGCATCGGTTATTGTGGCGGCCGAAGCCAGTTCATAAAGCCCTATAAAGGGAAAGCCCTCCCTGCCGGCATTCACATAGTTAAGCTGCCATTTATGGAACTCCATACCGGCTATTACGTTAAAGTTATGAACATCAGCAAAAGTTCTTTCATATGAAAGTATATTGTTCTGGGTGAATGCAAAGGTACGGCGGTTAGTCTTTGATGCACCACCACGCCCCGCCATATAGCCATAAGTGGGGTTGACATATGACTGGTCCCAGTTAATCGAGTAGTCAACACTCAGTGATGACCTGAGCTTAAGGCCGGGCATGAAGGTCACGTCTAAGAAACTCCTGCTTGTAACATTGTCGTACCAGAAAAGTGTACGATTATATTCCGCATCAGCAAGGGGGTTCCACATTGACCACTCCCTGCGGTAAGGTCCGTAGTCAAAAATCTTATTTCCTTCATCATCCCTTTTATACTGCCTGTTGTCAAAATCATATTCCCAGATAGGATATATTGGAGGAAGCGAACGCATAAACCATACTGCACCTGCATCGTAAGGCTCAACCCCGTGTGATATTGAGGTATTGGTGCCGATTTCCAGCCAGTCTCTTACTCGTGAACTTGCGTTTACCCTGCCG
>PWNY01000062.1 GCA_003557805.1 Bacteroidales bacterium
CGTCGAATGGATCGGTAGAGTATGATCCCTCAGGTACATTATAGTTCAGGGGGTCATATCCCCAGTTGTATTGGGGTTTATCAGTTTTGCTCTCGTCAACGGTTGCAAAATCAAATACCGGGAGCAGGTGAACATGGGTTATTCCCATTTCCTTCAGGTGATCAATACCGGTTGGCTTTCCTTTTGGGGTTTTTGTGCCGGTTTCTGTGAACGCAAGGTATTTCCCCTTGTTTTTTATTCCGGAATCCGGATGCAGGGAGAAGTCCCGCATATGCACTTCCCATATTACCATATCAGTGAACCCCGCTGTTGCAGGCCCCCTGTCACTGTCCCATCCATCCGGGTCTGTTTCTACAAGGTTTACGATCATTCCGCGCCTGCCGTTTACCCCAGCAGCCTTTGCGTGCGGGTCTGGAACCTCATTCGACCATTTTCCATTGATCTTTGACTGAAAAGTGTAATAAAGATTCTTCCACTCCCCATCAAGTGTCAGGGTCCAGGTGCCTTCCCTGTCACTTTCCATGTCAAAACTTTTCAAAAGATTGTCACCCTCACCTTTCCTGTATACATTAAATCTAACCATGCTTGCAGTTGGTGACCATACCCGAACAGTAGTTGAGTAAGGGTTGTAATTTATTCCAAGGTCCCTGTCCCTGTAAACGGGATAGGTTTTCCAGGTCTTGTCAACAGCTGCTTCCATTCTTTTCTCCTATTGGTCTTGATATTCCGGGTGTTCACTGAATGTGTGCGCATAATTGATCACATAGGTATAGCCCGTGGGATAACGGGGGTGTATATCCTTGGCCACTCCTATATAATAAAAGTCGGGATCCATTATTATCTTCCGGTGGCTCCTCTCAAATACCTGGTCATCAATCAGCATGTAAAGTATTGCATCGTGGGCGGAAAAGTTACCATATGAAATGTTTTCCGCAATTTTTCTCTCCCATGTTCCAAAACGTTCTATACGGGCCCTCAGGCCTCCCTGCCCACCGTGCCCCCTTATACCCAGTTCAGAAATATAGCGGACATGTGATGCGGCTGCTTGTGACAATCCTTTTGAGGGAAACAGAAGCCCGGCCCCTTCCCACCTGATAAGGTCATAATAAAGTTCAACGGCGGGATCCTTCCCTTCCATTGTCAACAGTATGGGTTCTATGTCCGGATAGTGAAACTCCCTTTCCCTGAAATACGATATGTATTCGGTTACATAGAGCCTGGCAAACCTTTCAGGGTCAGATCTAACCAGGTTATGCGCCAAAACAAGGTTTTTCTCATCATCATCCAGAAAGTCAATGTCAACCGCAGTATTCAGGCTGTCTGCAGGCCATCCGTCAGCTTTTAGTCTTGCAACATATTCCCTGTTGTTCAGACCCGGGTCACCTACCCTTAACCTGCTTGCATCTCCCTGGTCAATTGCAGGAACGAAGAAGTAGGAACAGGAGAATAATGCAAGGCTTAACGCAATAAAAAGCCCACATTTCAATGGGGCTTTTAATGCAATATTCAGAGAGGTTTCTCCGGAAAGGGAATATTTGAGACTATTACAACCAGCCATTGCTAATTAAAGGAACAAATATACATCAGAATTCCTTATTCACCTATTCCAGGGAATGGGATTAGGCTACAAAGAGGTTTGCTTTATTAATGCAGTATTATATTTATGGCGGGTTTACATGTCATAAGGCGGATATGAAATAATTATACGCCATTCTGTACCGTGAATATTTACAGTATCCCATATTGCCATCCTGACAGCTCTTTGGTCCGGGTCATCTCCAAGATAAACATAATCACCCTGCCCGGAGGGTTTTTCAGCTATTTCATCTCCCAGTTTAAGCAGGGTTTTTTGATCCTCGAAAAGATAATCCAAAAAGAGGAGTTTTCCGGTACCCCCTAATGCCTTATCAAATATTATCCTGCCACCAGGCTCCATTACCCATGGTTCATAGTTGGTTTCAGCAATATAAGGGGTAACTGTTTCTTCAACCATAAGGTCCGGCCTTATTAGAAGGCTTACAGATCCTGTGAACCTGCCATTCTCTTCAAAAAGCGGATGCTGTATGCAAACCGCGTCAAATCCCTCTTCTGCAAGGAAGGAGCTTGTCAGTGAGGGGGCGTTGTTCTTTTGCATCAACAAAAACCCTTCCTGGTCACTTATGTCCTTTCCTTCATGGTTATAGAAATCATTTGGCTCAATATAGACTATTTCCCCCTTATCACTTACCAATGCCGCGCTTATAACATAGGGGTTGTCATTATACAGCCGGCGGAATGTGTTCCTGGCAATGTGCTCAGGCGGGATGCCATTACTGAAAGAGGTAGATATTGCACTGTCAAGATAACGGTCCATTGCCAAAAGGTTCTCTTTTATGTTGTACTTAATGCTGTCAAGTGCTTCATATACCTGGGGTAAATACTGATCCTCAACCCTCTCCCCGGTTTTGCCCATCACAAGCCTCCAATCATTGAAGCTCAGCTTTTGAAAAAGAACGTCGGTGTTTCTGCCTGCAAAGATGTAAGAAGTAAACCCCCTGTCATTTGAAATTATCTTTTCTACAGCATTTTTCAGTGAGGGGCTTCCCTGTTCGGCTGGTTTCATGAAAACGAAGTCTTCCCTGGGGTGCAGTACGGTATTTCCGTTCTCATCAAGTACATACCAAAGGTAACCCTGTTGCAGCTGTAGTGAATTTCTGATTAGCTGCTGCAAATCTTCAAGGAATATAGAGATAGCTACGGCACCCCTGATCTCATCTTCTTCAATGACAGGAACAGCCATCAGAACTGACTGCCTTCCGGTAGAGCGGCTGTATATAAGGGCTCCATGTATTTCTTCCCCCCGGAACAGTGGTCCGAAATACTCTCTGTCAGCAAGGTTTAGCCCGGTATAACCCCGGTCAACGCTGAAATAGTCCCCATCTGGTTCTATAAAAAGTGCTGCGCCGGGGATGGCGTTCTGCAGTGTTTGCAGGCCCGGTTTTATCTCGGGCCAGATTCCACTCCTGGTTGCCGGGGAGGCAGCAATCAACCTGAGCGATGTAAGGGCGTGCTGAAGGTAGTTCTCAATAAGTGTTATGGTAACGCCCATTGTCGCCCTGGCATCAAGATCGTAGTACATCTGGTCATCCTCATTATCAATGGCGGCAGGCATAGATTTTTCAGGTGTTTCCGCAGTATAGCCATGAGAATATCCGAATGAGTAGATGCCTGTAACAGAAATTAAGACAAGGCAGGCCAGCATAGAGAGATATGGGTGAAAGATACTTTTTGCCTGTCTGATAAGATAAAAGCCTAGTGAAGTTTTCATTTTGGCGCCCTCCTGTTATATTCTTGTTTAATAAATTCAAGCCCAGGGGGAAATCCTCACAAAATCATAAACAAAGATCACCGTTATTGCATATTCGAGGTCGGCAATACTTCCCCATATGCAATATATTGAATAATTGTTTAACAGGCAAGATTTAAGGAATATTAATTTACCGCACCCAGGAGTTCAAGCAGCTGTTTTTTCCTTCTGCGGGCCACGGGCAGCTCATGACCACGCACCCGGATCAGAAGCTTGTTGTTTTTGATCTCAAGCTGCCTAACCCTCCTGAGGTTAACCAGGAATGAACGGTGAATCCTGAAAAAGGGCAGGTCGGTAAGCAGGCTTTCCATCCTTCCCAGGGGTATGTCAACAACTTCATTGGCACCGTCCTTCATGACCATTATCGTATATCCCTTGAAAAGGAATATATAGTCTATATCCTGTTTTTCAGGAACCTTTTTGAAGAATTCAGATAAATCGTCCATCTGTTAAGTTTTTTTGATTGTTACTCTCATTCATAAATACCCTGAAACTCTTTTTTCTCCTTCTTGAAAGTGGGATCTTACGCCCCCCTTCAAACAGTATCATGGCATTATTCTCGTCATACCGGCTTATATAGTCTTTGTTGATTATAAAATTACGGTGTGGCCTGAAAAACCGGTTTCCTGGCATTATTCTCTCAAGGCCTGACAGTGGCATTCTCAGTTCCCTAAGGAGTTGTTCCCCCTTGTATACCCTGGACATACCACCGTAGTGATGAATATGTGTTATGCTTTCAAATGGAAGAAGTTCGATACTCTCACTGCCTTTTACCCATAAACCGTATCGGCGGAAGTGATTGTGTTTGTAACTGTTTACAGACATAAAGCACTATTTTTTATGTCGTAAAAATAATATTATACAACATAAAAATCAATTGCTGCA
>PWNY01000363.1 GCA_003557805.1 Bacteroidales bacterium
ATCATCGTGGGGGAGCGGCGAAGAAACGCCAACCTGAACCAGTCCGATGCCTTCCTGGTGGTGCTGGACACCTACCAGGATCGTCAGAACGCCTTCGTTTTCGGGACGAACCCCGGCGGCATCGAGTACGACGGCCAGGTACGGGGGGGTGGGAACGTGAACACCAACTGGGACGGGAGCTGGAGCGTGGCCACCTCCCAGGATGGGGCCGGGTGGTACGTGGAGATGCGCATCCCCTTCTCCACTCTGCGCTACGGCTCCCAGGAGGTCCAGGACTGGGGCCTGAACCTGGCCCGCTTCATCGGCCGGAAGAACGAGCAGGCCTCCTGGTCTCCGGTTCCCCGGCAGTACAACCTCTACCGACTCACCGAGGCCGGCGTCCTCCGGGGGATGTCGCCGCCTCCCCAGCGGGTCACCACCTTCACCCCCTTTCTCCTGGCGGCCACCCAGCAGAACCTCCCGGGACAGCCGGGGACCGAGTACCCCTTCGAGGTAGGCGCCGACGCCAAGATCGGGATCACCCCGAGCCTGGCGCTCGACCTCACCGTGAACACCGACTTCGCCCAGGTGGAGGTGGACGACCAGCAGGTGGATCTCACCCGCTTCAACCTCTTCTTCCCGGAGCGCCGGCCCTTCTTTCTGGAAAACGCGGACCTCTTCTCCGTCCAGTCGGCTCGCCCCGGTGCGTCCCAGACCCCGGTCCAGATGTTCCACAGCCGGAGGATCGGGGTCCACCAGGGACAGGCGGTGCCCATCCAGGCGGGTGCGCGCCTCTCGGGGAGGGTGGCCGGGACCGACGTGGGAGTCCTCTACATGCGGACCGATGGGTTGGAGGGGGTCCAGGATCCCAACGGGTGGACGGTGGGGCGGGTGGTCCGGGAGCTCCCGAACCGTTCCCGGGTGGGAACCATCTTCACCCAGCGGCGGTCCAGCGATCTCACGGGGGACTACAACCGCCTCTTCGGCGCGGATCTCCGGGTCGGCCTCGGGGAGGAGTGGACCTTCGACGCCCTGGTGGGGAGGACCGACACCCCCGACCTGGACGGGGATTCGAAGCTCATGGCCTTCGTGGGGGAATACCGCTCCGAGAACTGGCAGGTCTCCAGCTACTACGACCACATCGGGGACCACTTCGACCCCGAGGTGGGCTTCGTCCGGCGGATCCGGCCGGGATTGGGCTATACCGCCCGCCACTTCCGGGTGATGAACTATCTCCGGGTCCCCCGGGTGGAATGGCTCCGAGAGCTCCGGCCCCACACCAGCTACACCGTCTCCCACGACCTGGGGGGATTCAAGCTCACCGAACGGCTCCACATGCACACCCACGTGGAGTTCGAGAGCGGCGCCCTCACCATGCCCGCCCTGGACTGGGAGCTGGAGGGGCTGGACCGGCCCTTCCGCATCGCCGGAACCGACATCGAGGTCCCGGCGGGGACCTACAGCGGGTGGACCTTCTGGTCCATGCAGAACACGAACCGGGCTGCCCCCGTCTCCTTCAGCAACCGGGTGGAGGTGGGGAGCTTCCTCAGCGGAACCCGAGTGGGGGTGTCGGGGGGGATGGATGTGCGCCGGGGCGGGACCCTCACCGGGGGAGTGAATGTGAACCACAACCGCATCGACCTTCCCCAGGGGCGGTTCAACACGACCCTGACCCGGGTCCGGCTGCGCTACGCCTTCACACCCTCCCTGGCCGCCCAGTCCTCGGTCCAGTACAGCGACCAGACCGGCGTCTGGACGGGGTACCTCCGCTTCGGATGGCTGGACACGGCGGGGACGGGGCTCTTCGTGGTCTACAATGAGCGTCAGCTCATGGAGGTCTCGGGGATTTCCGGGGTCCTCCCCAGGGAGGGGTTGGGGACGCCGGAGCGGACCTTCGTGGTGAAGTACACCCGACAGTTCGACGCTTCGGGGTTTTTCAGGTAGCGCGGGTCAGGTGGGGCGGGTGTCCAGGATCTGGCGCACCTTTTCGGGGAGTATCCGGATACCGGTCCCGAGGCGGGCCACCTCCGGTGCCAGCTCCATTCCGTTCATCCCCGTAGCTACCAAACTTCGGCGACATTACGATAGAGGTCGGATCGCTTGCGGGAAATGCGGTGTCCCCGAGCCCGTCCGGTCCGGCCAGGTTCGGTGCTCGCCTCCAGGAAGGAGATGATACGATGCGCCCCTGGGTTCGCCCCCTCCCCACCCGTCCCATCCTGGCCATGATCCCCTGGGCCATCCTGGCCTTCGTGGCGTGCTCCCCCGACGCCCCCGCGCCGGGAGACGAAGCTGCCCCCGAAGTCACCATCCCCGCCGCCGCCCCCAGGATCGAGGACGCCCTCGCCCGGATCACCGCCGAGGGAATCCTCTCCGATGTCGCCATCCTCTCCGCCGACAGCATGGAGGGGCGAGCGCCGGGGACCCCGGGCGAGGAGCGAGCGGTGCGCCACATCGAACACCGCTTCCGGGAGATTGGCCTGGAGCCGGTGGACGACGGGTACCGGCTCCCCATCGAGCTCCTGGGGATGACCAAGCGTCTGGATCGATCCACCGCCTCTATCACCGGGCCCGGGGGACCCCTGGATCTCGTCCCCGAGGTGAACTTCACCTACTTCTCCAGCGCGGAGCAGCCGGTGGTGGAGTTGGACGAGGTGCCCGTGGTCTTCGTGGGGTATGGGGTGGAGGCTCCCGAGTACGGGTGGGACGACTTCAAGGGCGAGGACGTGGAGGGGAAGGTCCTCCTCTTCCTCAACGATGATCCGCCGGTGGTGGAAGATGGCCAGGCGCTCTTCGGCGGTCCCATCCGGACGTACTACGGCCGGTGGACCTACAAGTACGAGCAGGCCGAAAAGCACGGGGCCGCGGGGGCCATCGTCATCCACACCGATGAATCCGCGGGATACGGCTTCAGCGTCATCGGGAACATGGGAGAGCGGCTGGTCTGGCAGCGGGACTACAAGCTCGATTTCCTCGCCTGGATGGATTCCACACGCACCGAGGATCTGGCGGCGGGAATGGGGACCGATCTGGCGGGGCTCTTCGAGATGGCGGCCCGGCGTGATTTCCGTCCCGTGGATACCGGGTTCCGGCTGAGTGCCCGTATCGAGACGGAATTCGAACGGATCCAGGCGCCCAACGTGGCGGGGGTGGTCCGGGGCACCGATCCCGAGCTGGCGGAGGAGTACATCGTCTTCACCGCCCATCACGATCACCTGGGGATGGATCCGGACCTGCCAGGGGAGGACAAGATCTACAGCGGCGCGCTGGATAACGCCCTGGGGGTGGCCGCCATCAAAGCAGCTGCCGAAGCCTTCGTTGCGTTACCCCCCCGGCGCTCGGTGATGTTCGTCTCGGTCACGGCGGAGGAGGGGGGACTCCTGGGGAGTGGTCAGTTCGTGGAGAACCCACCGGTGCCCCGGTCCAGCATCGTGGCCAACTTCAATGTGGATTCCCCCCAGTCCTACGGCCTTACCCACGACGTCGCCGCCATCGGCATCGACATGAACTCCCTGGGGGAGGTGTTCCGGGAGGTGGTCCGGGAGCACGGCTTCCGTCCCGAGGGAGACCCGGATCCGGCCGCAGGGAGCTTCTACCGCTCCGATCAGCTCAGCTTCGCCAAGGCGGGGATTCCGGCCCTGTATCTGCGCCATGGCACCGATTACGTCCAGGAGCTGGACTTCGACCCCGAGGCCCACCGGGCCGAGCACTACCACCAGGTTTCGGACCGGATCTCCCCGGAGTGGGATCTGTCCGGGGTGGAACGGGACATGCGCGTCTTCGTCGACGTGGCCCACCGGGTGGCGAACGCCGATGAGCAGCCCCGGTGGAATCCCGGGAACGAGTTCGAAGCGGCGTGGCGAGAACTCTACGGACGATGAGATCCGGAGTCCTTATGTAACTCCCTACCCTTTCAAAGGCCGTTGAGGAGGCAGGGGGGGCACCGGGACGGGGTCTTGCGCGACCCCCGGGCAGAGCGAGTGGGTACCCCGGTCGAGGCGGGTCGCTGAAGGCGCTGCGATGGCATCGGTGAAGCGGCCCAACGAAGATCCAGGGCCGCAAGCCATATCGGCCAGATGCCGATCCCACCTGTGCTTCAACCGCCGGGTCCCAACGTGTGCGATCGCGGCGAACATCGGGGATCGCCTCGGCTACGGGGGCTCAAGGCTGGCGATTGCGGAGACCACTGGGGATCGTCCAGGGTGCGCGCCTGCCGAATTTCGGCGTCGAGGATGGTGGCAGGTGCCCGCC
>PWNY01000003.1 GCA_003557805.1 Bacteroidales bacterium
ATGGAGTTCTCCTATCCCGGGCAGAAGGTGTTCATCCACACTGACAAAGACGAATATGTAGCCGGCGAAACTATCTGGCTTAAGGCATACGTTGTGAACGCGACAACTCACAGACCAGATACTCTCAGTACGAACCTCTATTTGGAACTGTTCAACACCAGGGGCGAGCTTGCATCTATCCTGCTTATGAGGCTTGACAACGGTTATTCCCATGGGGATATTTTTCTGCCTGACTCACTGCCTGAAGGAAGCTACCGCCTTAGCGCCTATACTGACTGGATGCACAATTTTGATGAGAGCCTCTTTTACAAAAAAGATATACACGTAACCAGCCACATCGAGGAAAACTTTATAAAAAGACTTGATATGTGGAGGAGGAGGTTTTTCAACAGAAGTCTTGAAAAATCGCGTGAGGATATGCAGTTCGCCTTCTTCCCGGAGGGTGGCAACCTTATCACCGGCCTGGAAAACAGGGTTGCCTTCAAGGCAGCCAACAGCCTTGGAGGGGGAGTTGGGGCATCGGGAACCCTGACGGACAACGACGGCAATGAGATCCTGGAGTTTTCCACCCTTCATAACGGAATGGGTTCATTTGAGTTCACACCCGAACCAGGTATGAGATATTTCGCTGTTGTGGAGTATGAGAACGGGAGCACGGACAGGTACAGACTGCCGGGGCACAGGCCGTCAGGTTACCTTCTGGGGGCCTCACAGGATGACAGCAGCCTTAATATCAGGGTGGCAGCAGGGAGCCAGACTCCTGGCAGTGCTTCCGGCAATGAGGTTATAATCCTTGTACAATCGAGAGGGAGGGCTGTTTATTTAGACCATGCCCTGATCGGTGAAGACGGACACTCACTAAGCCTGCCCCTGGAGGGTATTCCTGAAGGGGTTTGCCAGATAATGCTGTTCACTCCTGAAGGTCAGCCTATATCGGAAAGACTTGCTTTTATAAACAAGGGTGAGGTGACTGAAGTTAACTTTGATGGCATTGTCAAAGAGGGGGAAAACGGGGATAACCTCAGGCTTATGCTGCACCTTCCGGAGCAGCTGAGCAACGGAAGTTATTCGCTTGCAGTTATTGACACAGATTACGGCGAGCAGGATTACGGGGCGAATATTGCCAGTGAATTCCTGCTGTTCAGCGACCTTGGATATACTGCAAAAGACCCGTGGTTCTACCTGTCTGATGACTCGCCAATCGCCGGTGAGGCGGCCGACCTGGTAATGATGACACACGGCTGGAAGCGCTTTGACTGGGAAGAGATTGCGCAGGGGAATTACCCGGAGATCAATTACGGATTTCCAAAGGGAATCACCCTCAGGGGGCAGGTAACACCCAGATCCTCTGAAAGGGAAACCGGCGAGATCAATGTTGAGCTTACAATAAGCCAGGATTACGTTGACATATACTCCACCACAACAAACAAAAAAGGGGATTTTTCATTCTCAAACCTCGAGTATGACGGTATATTCACGGCGACCCTGCGCATTGACAGGCCTGTCCACCACAGATACCTGAGAGCCGACATAAACTTCCGCGACACCGAGGATATTGAGTATAAAAACAACTTCAACACCATGCCTTTCGCCGTAACCTCAAGGGGTGACAACTGGGAAAGGATTTCAAGGCCAGAAACACTGTTCTCCAGTAAACCTATGGTCGAACCCTCCCTGGAGTCTGTTTCCATGTATGGCACCCCCGACCAGGTAATTTACTTCAATGACATTAGGGAGCAGCACAGTTCCATGTCAGAAATCCTGAGGTCCAGGGTAAGGGGACTGAGATTCACTAACGGGGAGATCGTGCTCAGGGGCACAAGCAGTTTTATGCTCAGTAACGAGCCGGTATTCATGATTGACGAAAACTTTGTGAACAGGAACGTTTTCCTTTCCGTCAGCCCATATGATGTTGACAGGCTTGCAGTATACAGCGGCCCCTCAACTGCAATACTTGGAAGCCGCGGAGCCAACGGCGCCCTGATAATATATACCAGGCGGGGAGACAGCCACAGGCATGTGGGAGAGTATGAATATTTAATGCAGGGGTTCCATATTCCATCAGAGACATTCGAGGCAAAGATCAATACTGATATTTACAATGGACTTGGCATCGGCCGTACCCTTTACTGGGAACCTGATATCCGTACCGGTGGTGACAATGAGCTGGATTTTATTTTCCCGGCAGATGAAAACATAAGGAACCTAAGAGTTGTCCTTCAGGGCGTTGATGAAGAGGGGCGACTTACATATTCAAGTATATTTGTTGAAAATTAGTGCCAGGATATGAAAGCAAGGAACTATACAGCCTGCCTGCTGTGTCTTATCTTATTTTTTCCTGTGGTTTTCCTGTCAAATTCCGCAACGTCACAGACAAGGCAGGAGACAATACGTACTTCGGCCAGGCAGGTTCAGATCGGCGAGGTAGCTTCACAGGAGTTACAGACCCTGTTACCTGAGGCTGTTGAGTCAGTGGTATATATAGATGGGAAAAGTGAAACCCGCAACCTTAATTACAACCTTTTATACGACCATTTTTTCTATTCTGACAGAAGAGGACGCACCTTATGGTTAGGCCCCCGGGATGTCGATTCTGTGCGATTGGGGGACTCTCTTTTCAGGTCATTCGAAGATGAAGGCTTTTTTGTGGTTGTGCCGGGTATACCTGAACTGCTGGTCAGGCATAATATCGACATTTCCACAGAAACACTAACAAGGGGTGCTTACGGAACAACTAATGAAACAGCCTCCATAGAGGTGCTCAGGGCAATCACCACAGCAAGCGGGGCAAATGGTTCAATGCACACGGCATACCTTGAAAACCCCGGAGGGCAGGAACTCAGGATTACCCTGAAAAGGGAGGAGAAGTTCTATGTCCTGAAAGAAGGCGAGGTCCTTGACGCCAGTAACCGGAGAGCACTGCAGCGCGCCTTTCCTGAACACAGGAGGGAGATACGCAGGTATGTAAGGAATAATGACATCGATTTTGAAAGCCTTGAAGACCTTTCAGGTATCCTCGAGCATCTTTCATCCCTTGATTGATTTAGCTTTTATATCAGAAGGTAGCGGATGAATACAGTAAACACCACTATATCAGTTGTATTCAGGCTTGCTGCGGTAATGGTTATTCTGCTTGCAGGGAGTGATGCATACCCGGGTCACCATCATGAGAGAGTGCCCGCGGGAAAAATCATTAAGGCACCTTTGGACAGCAGCATGGACAGCCTCATGACATTGTATTCATCAGGTTCTGTTACTGACGGTGCAGCGCTTGCAGGTTTTGCCATTCCTGTCAGTACTACAGAAGAGGATCTTTACTGTGTTGTTAATGACAGCCTGCGCCATTGCTTTTTGAAAATAACCTCACCCGGAGCCGGGGCAGTCGGGCTTAACTTCTCGGTTTTCAGCCCTGAGCCCGGGAGCCGGATACTTATATACGATAACAGTAAAAACCTGGTGCTGGGAGCTTTTGACAATAATATCACCGGGGACACCTTCACTACCACCCCTCTTACTGGAGAGACCATAGTAATCGAGTATCAGGAACCTTACTATCCAGACAGTACTCAAAACACACCCCGTTCTGTATTTGAGATTGAAAGTATAATACATCTAGGCAGTGACAGAGGGGCAATATCAGGCAATGAAAAAGGGGTCGGAGATTCAGGAGACTGTAATGTAAATATCAACTGCACAGAAGGTGAAAAGTGGCAAAGAGAGAAAAGAGGTATTGTACGAATGCTTATGCGTGTAGGCAGCAGTTATTACTGGTGTACCGGATCCCTGGTAAACAACACTGCAATGGATGCCGCCCCACTCCTGTTGTCTGCTTATCACTGCGGCAGAAATGCCGACTCCAATGACTTAAAATACTGGCAGTTCTATTTTAATTTTGAAAGGCCAGCCTGCATAAACCAGGGCAGTCCCGCGTACAATATGCTCTATGGGGCAGAACTGCTGGCAGAAGGACCGATTGCGGGTGGATCAGATTTCAGGCTGCTCAGGCTTGACACCCCTCCCCCGGCCCATTGGATGCCATTTTGGAACGGATGGGACGTAAGCGGTAACCCTTCCGGTTCGGGAGTGAGCATACACCACCCTGGCGGTGATGTTAAAAAAGTATCCACCTATACTACAGAACTGGTAACCACAACACCACTTTTCGGTAGCAGCCCGATGGCGACTAATTCAGCATGGGCGGTTACATGGAGCGAAACGGATAAC
>PWNY01000387.1 GCA_003557805.1 Bacteroidales bacterium
CAAAGGTGAAGAAGCTCAGGTTTGATCTTTCCGTTCTGACAAGCCGCCCCTGCTCGTTATAGGTGTGTTCTGTCCTTGAATAAAGTATCGGATCATCCTCTCCCTCAATGTATATGTACAGATCGGAGGTTGTCCTCCTGCCGTGTTCATCGTATGTAAACTTGTTTGTCACTTCAACTTCCCACTCTTCATACTCCTCAACATATATGCTGGTTTCTACCTGTGAAAGCAGCCCCTCGGGGGTGTATTCAAACTCCATTACTGCGATATGGTCCCACTGGTCATCACCCTGATAATCATATACCTCAACAAAGTCGACCTTATCAGTGGCGCTGTAGTATAAATCTATCCTGCTTTCAGGGCTGAGGGTTTCACTGTTATTGCCCGGTGTAAGGAAAAGCAGCCGGGTTAACTGACCTTCATGGTTATAGGTGAGCTCTGTTTTGCCATGCAGCTCCCAGGAGCCGGAACCGGGCTCCCATATTTTTTCAGTTATTTCCAGTGGCCTCCAGTTGTCATCATAAACGAACTCGTTTTTCCACTCATTTCCCCATTGATCCTGCTCTGTCAGTTCACTGTCGATAACACTGTCGAGCTTAAGTATATAGTCGCCGCTTTTTGTCACTTGCCCGGCAACTTTAAAACGAAATTCAGAACCAAGAAGCCTCATGAGCGTTTCATTTGAATACCTCCCTTCGTTAGAAAAGAGTGTTTCCTTCCTCTCATCTGTCCACTCCTGAGGGTTTCCTGCCGCAACCTGCGCTGCAGCAAGGAAAAAGACCATTGAAAATTTCAGAAATACCGTAACTTTTTTAATCATAGCGACAAAATATTTGTAGTTTAAATAAAAACATTTATATATAAAAATAAAAGAAACACAGCTAAAATTCAATATACAAATTTTTTCAGAAAAACAAAAGTCAATCTGTTTGGCTTGCATAAAGGAATATAAATTGTTATATTTGAATTGCCGGTCGTTCATTTACCCATGACAAAGACAGGATTTTGATTACTAAATGATTTACAATGAAAAAATTTGCAATAGTTTTCCTGGCAATTGCCTTTTTCGCACTGATTGCGGTAATTGCAGTAAATAGTAATTCCGGAAGCAGCAACGTAAGTAAAAGGTCAGCAGAAAGGGTAGCTGGCAAGGTACATGAAATTGAGAGCTCAGCTGCAGAAAGAAAGAGTGCCCAGTCATCACCAGCGGTTAACCCGCCTCACGGTCAGCCTGGTCATATTTGTGAGATCCCTGTCGGAGCTCCGTTGCCTGAACAAGATAACAGTCAGGAGGAGATTGTGCTGAACCCACCTCACGGCCAGCCCGGGCATGTGTGCGAAATTCCTGTTGGTGAACCATTAAACAGGTAATCCCTTTAAGATCTTACCCATTATATCATTGCTGCTGCCCAAGCCTTTTTAATGAGTGGCTGATTGTATCCCCATTTATGGAGATTTCAAGGTATCCGGCGTTTGATAGTCCGTCTTTTAATGCATCCACAACAATATAGGTGGTATTGCCAAACTCCAGGATGTTACTTCTGTGGTCGTGGCCTGCCACGAAAAGATCCACTCCTTCCCTTGTAAAAAGATCCATAAGAACATGCAGCTCTTCCACAACAGGGTTGGTACTCCATGTTCGAGGTATGCGGAAAAGGTTGTTGTGTGTAAATATCATGCAGTGGCGGTAGTTTCCCCTGGTGTTTTCCAGGATGTATTTCAGCCATTCTGTCTGCCTGCTTCCAAGGGTTCCGCTTCCTGTATCCAGGCAGATTATAAGGTCCTGGGCTTCAGGTGTTATTAGTTTTACTGTATATACTGAGGGGCCAAAAAGTGAGTAAAAATGTTCCCACCCGCCAAAATACAGGTCATGGTTGCCCACCAGTGCGAACCATGGAAGCTCCTCCCTGCCGGGAAGGGAATTGTAAAATGTTTCGTAATCGGATCCGCGCCCGGTAGTAAGATCTCCTACCATAATAACCGCATCTGCACCCTCTGAGCGGGCAATGCCAAAAAAGTGCTCTAAATTATTCGTTGTACCCACATGGGTATCGCCAATGGTAAGTATCAGGTATTCATCACTGGTCAGTATCAGCTCTCTTTCCGGGTTTTGAGAAAACCAGTTCATGGATTCTTCAAACCTCTGGTTGGAGGATTCACTCCTTGAGATTAAACCGCTGAAGTCCACCTCATAGCAGGAGGTAAGCATAATTACGCAAAGTGCCAGAAAGGCTGTTTTTAATTTATATGCCATATTATGCCGGGTCTTAGTACAAAACCAAAATAGTGTACATTTATGTTGAACATACCTGCCTGCTTATATACTCCGTCCAGGAAGAACCTCAGCTTTCCACTATGTTCATAGGTGCCGGTAATCCTCAGCATGGGGTTGGTCTCCTGGTGTATAAGGAATATATCCAGGTTTGTTATTCCCAAAATCAGGTTCCACCGGTTCTCGGGTGGTTTAATTTGGTAGCTGATGTTGTAGGTAAGGTTCCACTTTTCTTGAAGCCTGGTGTTTGTTTCGAGCCCGTATTGTTCAATCGCACTTTTACTGTATGCATATGTCCTGAAGTTTGTGCCGAGTAAAAAGCTGAACTGCATGCTTTGAAGGGAAAGTGCAACTCCTGTGTTGTATTCACGCAAAATATCCGAAAAGGGAGACATTATATAAAAACCGGAAACCTCCAGTGGTACCTGGCTGACCTGCAGCTGCCTGGAGTATGAAACCCCAAAACCTGAAAATTTTCTTTCCCGCCCCCCTGCCATGTCAAACTGAAAACCTGCCTCAACGTTGTTGCTCCCGAAGCTGAGGGTCAATATGTCCCCCGCTTTCCAGTACATCCCATCCGACACATTGTTTGCACCAAAGTCTGTAAAAATGCGGGTCTTAATTTGTGTGCCACTTGCACTTGCCTGCAGGGTAAACACTATTGATAAGAAAATTAATGGAAAACCCTTCAGGCACATTGGTTTTTTTGGGGGAAGTTAACAAATTAATAGATAATACGAAATATGTGACTAAAATGCTATATTTGACGTATGGCCATGCTTTTGGATGAAATAACAAGGGAACGCCTTGACGCTGTTTTTTCTGCATACAGTGGAAATGGGAGTGAGTTGATACCTGTTTTGCAGCGTATCCAGCAAGAATTCGGCTACTTGCCGGGAGAAGCCATGAAATATGCTGCTGATTTTCTCGGAGTGCCGGAAAGTACTGTATTTGGCGTGGCATCATTTTACTCCCAGTTCAGGTTCACACCCGCAGGTCGCTATACAGTGAAAGTTTGCCACGGAACAGCCTGCCATGTTGCAAATGCCAGCGAGATTACCGAAAAACTTGAAGAACGGCTCAGGATAAAGGACGGGGAGACAACATCTGACGGCATGTTTACCCTGGAGTCGGTTGCATGCGTGGGTTGCTGTTCCCTTGCACCCCTTATCATGATTGGTGATGAAGTTTACGGCAAACTTAACCCGGCAAAGGCTGCAAGGGTTGTTTCACGGTACTCTGACAAAACAAAAGACAAACAGGGGCAATAGTTAAAAAACACTTTGGACATGGGTAAACCAAGGGTGGTTGTCGGGCTTGGAAGCTGCGGTATAGCTGCAGGAGCCGCTGATGTTTACCGCAGGCTGGAAGCACTGCTAGGGGAGGGCATGGCAGACTTTGAACTTAAGAGGACAAGCTGTGCCGGCATGTGCTATAATGAACCACTTGTTGGCATAAAGGATGAAAAAGGAGACTATTTATACGGAAAGATCCATGAGGGGAATGCTGAAAAGCTGATAGAGGATCACCTGCTGAAGGGCAGGATCATGAAAGGCCACCTGGTTAGCAGCAGCGTCATGGCCACCGGAGAGGATGTCTTTTTTGACTCCCAGGTAAAAATCAGCCTCAGGAACTGTGGGGAGATAGACCCGGAGTCCATTGATGAATACATGAGCCGGGGAGGATATGAGGCTGTTCGCAGGATAATCAATGAGAATACCGGTTCGGATGAAATAATAGGTATTATAACAGAAAGCGGTTTAAGAGGCAGGGGTGGTGGTGGTTTTTTGACCGGGAACAAATGGCGTTTCGCCAGGGAAAATGGACCGGGGGAGAAGTACGTAATCTGCAATGCTGACGAGGGGGACCCCGGAGCCTTCATGGACAGGTCCCTTCTGGAAGGTGACCCGCATTCGGTTCTCGAGGGAATTATCA
>PWNY01000234.1 GCA_003557805.1 Bacteroidales bacterium
CAGGTAGAATTGCGCATCATCGCATCCCTAAGCGGGGATGAGGCCATGATGGAGGCCTTCAGCAAGGGCCTTGACATACACACGGCAACCGCATCAAAGGTGTATGATGTGCCTCTTGAATCTGTCAGCAGGGAGATGCGCAGGAATGCCAAGACAGTCAACTTCGGTATAGTTTATGGTATTTCAGCATTTGGTCTTTCAGAACGCATGGGAATACCACGACAGGAGGCAGCTGCAATAATCGACCAGTACTTTAAGAAGTACCCGGGGGTCAAGGAATATATGGACAAAAACATTGCCTTTGCCAGGGAGCATGGCTACGTGCAAACCATGCTGGGACGCAAAAGGTATGTGCGAGACATTAACAGCTCAAACAATGTCGTAAGAGGTTATGCTGAAAGGAACGCCATAAATGCACCGGTACAGGGCACTGCGGCAGATATGATAAAGATCGCCATGATAGGGATACACGGGGCAATGGAAAAGATGGGAATGAAAAGCAAAATGGTGTTGCAGGTTCATGACGAACTGGTGTTCGACGCCTGCAAAAAGGAGGTTGATGACTTAAAACCACTGGTAGAGGAGAAAATGAAGACGGCCCTTGAGTTAAAGGTGCCGGTGGTGGTAGAGGTCAACACCGGTAAAAACTGGCTTGAAGCGCACTAATTAAGGTTGCGTTCAACCGGCAAGGGCATTCTTGTAATGCCTGTACCTTTCCATGATCTCACTTACATAGTGATAGGGTTCAGAACCCCTGGCGTATCCATGCCTTACCACAGGATCCCGGTAATACTTCGGGTTGGATTTATTCAGCAGGAAATAGTCCACATTGCCTTTCCATACATTGGGATCCCTGCCGTACTTCTCGGCCAGGCGCCTTGCATCAAGAACATGCCCCAGCCCTGCATTGTAGGCTGCCAGTACGAACTTCTTCCTCTGCTCATCGTCCCTTATCTCATTCTGCAACCTCTCATCCAGCCAGCGCAGATACCTGATGCCGGCCGATATGTGCTCCTGTACAGTGGCTGTTTCATCCACATTAAGCATATCGGCAGTTCCGGGCATCAGCTGCATTATGCCAAATGCCCCGGCCCATGAAACCGCAGAAGGGTTGAAGCGGGACTCCTGGTAAGACAGGGAGGCTATTAACCTCCAGTCCCAGCCCACAATATCAGCATACCTTTTAAAATACTCATCAAAATCGGAGATCCTTCCCCCGCCGAGAGAGTGCAGTTCGCTTTTTGCAATGAACACGCTCCGGGGATTGTTGAAGTACTTGTTGTATATTTCAGCAAACTGATGTGTATTCTTGAACTCAACAAGCCACTGGTTTATGGCTTCAAGAAGCTGGGGGGAGTCGTTGCGGACTGCCCAGGAAAGGTTCTGCTCAAAGCTGAGTGGTGTCCTTGCATCTATGCTGGCATAGTACATCTCGTTCAGCCTTGCAAGATTATCATCGCTGACTGTATAGTCAATCTCACCGCTGGCCACAAGTTCAATAAGCTCCTCGGTGCTTATGTCGCACTCAATGATGTAAATAGTGTCGCCTATCTCATCCATCAGGTGCTTCAGGCGCATGACCGGTGATGAGCCTCTCTGCAGGTGCACCGTTTTGCCTCCAAGGTCAAGCTGGCTCCTTATAAGGTTGTTCTCAATATCAGAGCTTCTCATATTATACCATCCCTGTGGCTTTCTCTGAACCAGCACCTGGCGTGTCAGGCTGTGGGGCTCGGTAAATGCAACATGCTGTTTCCGCGACCTGGTAACGGTCAGGTTCCGGGCAATTATGTCTACACTGTTCTCTTCATACAAAGCATCAAGGCTCTCCTGGATATCGTTTGCAACCGAGAGCTCAAGGTCTACACCGATATGTGCGGCGAACTGCTTGAGCAGGTCCAGGTGAAAGCCCATCGGTTCACCCCGGTATACGAAGTAGTTTGTAGAGCTGTAGTCTGTTATTGCTCTTAAAACGCCTCTCTCCCTGATATCATCAAGGTCAAATCCCGCTTCTGCTTCCTCATACATTTTCAGCTCCTCTGCCTCGAAGGAGCGTACTGTCATAATCACTGCAAATATCAGAAGGGGAATGGCAACGAAGAGGAGTACACTTTTTCGTTGTTTGTTCATATGCTGTTTAATTCGTGCATAAAAAAGCCCGCAAAGGTATAAAAGTTTTATTATTTGCTTGCTGTACCACTTTTACGGTCTTATGTTTAGCTGCGGGCACTGTTTTTGTCCCGTCCAGATACACTAAAACAATGTGCCTTAAAAATTGTTCAGCGGTTTTTGCGGGACGAAACCCATCTATCAAAAACCAGGCCAAAGCGCCTTTCACAAAAAAGCCTTTGCAGTAATCCAAAAAAGCAGTAGGTTTGAACCTTAGTAATGGCAGGCCGAAAAAACCCGTAAAAAGATGATGTTCAACGAAGTAATAGGTCATCCCGGTATTAAATCAAGGCTGATACAAAAGGTCTCAAGCAGGCGCACGGGACATTCAATACTGCTGCTTGGCCCGGAAGGATCAGGGACCCTGGCTCTGGGCCTGGGGTTTGCACGCTATATACTTTGCCGTGAAAGAGGGGATACGGATGCCTGCGGTACATGCTCCTCCTGTGTTAAGCTCGACAAGCTGGCACATCCTGACCTTCATTTCTTTTTCCCAACTGCCCCAAACCTGCAGCACAAAAAGGATGTCAGCAGTAAGCTGTTTATGGGGACATGGAGGGAGGCACTGCTTAAAAACCCATATATGAGCTGGGCAGACTGGCTGGAGGAAATGGACATTGAGAACAAACAGGCAATCATAAATGCCGAAGACTGCAACGATATAATAAGGGCCCTGGGAATGAAGTCATATGAAAGCCCTTACCGTATCGTGTTTATCTATATGCTGGAAAAGCTCTATCATGCTGCAGCGCCAAAGCTTCTCAAGGTAATGGAGGAGCCGCCTGAGAACACCCTGTTTATAATGACAGCGGAAAACAGCGACAGGATCATAAACACAATCCTGTCACGCACCCATATCACCAGGGTACCTTTCCCTGCAGAAAAGGACCTTTACAACAAACTTATAGAAAAGTACGGTCTGGATGAAAAAAAGGCAGAGCAGGTAAGTTTTATCTCTGGAGGCAATGCAGGCCTGGCACTTAAGCTTATCGGCAATGAGGATGAGCTGCTTGCCGATTTTGACACCTTCAGGCAGTGGATGAGGGCATGTTTTAAAAATGACACGGGTATGATACTTAAATGGGTTGAGAAAACAGTCCGCTCGGGGAGGGAGAGCCAGAAGGCTTTCTTCCAGTATGGACTGAGGGTGTTCAGGATGTGCCTTTACCAGAACTACAAAACTGACAGCCTGATAAAACTGGAAGGCGAGGAGAGGGATTTCATTGCCAGGTTTGCACCTTTTGTGAACCACCGCAACATAATCCCGATTGTGGAGGCTTTCAACCAGGCTATTGCACACCTGGAAAGAAATGCCAACCCAAGGATACTGTTCGCTGACCTGTCATTCAGGCTCCATGCACTGATGCATGACAAACCTGCCTGACACAAACATTTTTTATAACTTTGCAGACTAAAACCTTGAACTTTGGATAAAAAGGATCAGAATGCATTCATGTCCAGGGGCTGTTACTGCTCCCCGCAGCCGCATACCAGGCAGCTGGATGTTTTCAGGCATTCCTGCAACAAGCTCAACTCATTCGACTGGCTAAAGGAGATAAAGCCGCCTGAGGTGGCAACTGTATCCGATATCGTTGAGGTGCGCTTTAAAAACAGCAGGAAAGACTTCTTCCGGACCACCCCCGACATGGATCTCAAAACCGGCGACATCGTGGCGGTTGAGGCCTCACCTGGGCATGATATCGGTATTGTAACACTTACCGGCGAAATAGTCAGGATACAGATGAAGAGCAAGAATGTGGACCCCTCAAGCGAGGAGATAAAAAGGGTCTACAGGAAGGCAAAGGTGTCGGATATAGAAAAGTGGGTCACCGCAGTTAAGCAGGAAGATTCAACGATGTTCCGATCAAGGGAGATCGCTTCATCCCTCAAACTGGAGATGAAGATCAGTGATGTGGAATACCAGGGCGACAGGACCAAGGCAATATTCTACTACACGGCAGATGACAGGGTGGACTTCAGGGAGCTCATACGGGTGCTTGCCGATGCATTCGGGGTAAGGATAGAAATGCGCCAGATAGGCATGAGGCAGGAGGCCAGCAGGCTGGGGGGCATAGGATCCTGCGGCAGGGAGCTTTGCTGTGCAACATGGCTTACAAAGTTCACATCCGTATCAACAAACAGTGCCAGGACACAGCAGCTGTCGCTGAACCCCCAAAAACTTGCGGGGCAGTGCAGCAAACTCAAATGCTGCATAAATTATGAGGATGCCTGTTACCAGGACATTCTAAAGGATTTTCCCGACACTGAAACCGAGCTGCTTACCAAAAAAGGTACCG
The DNA here is from genome assembly GCA_003557805.1 of Bacteroidales bacterium. Classification (GTDB taxonomy): domain Bacteria; phylum Bacteroidota; class Bacteroidia; order Bacteroidales; family UBA7960; genus PUPG01. Next base: position 4,464 of record PWNY01000234.1, read on the forward strand.
CGAACTTCCATAAAATGGATGTGCTTAGGCGGATGATAGGGTATTCATATAAGGATAATCCGGGCAGGGTGATAATGATACCGGTGGAAAGGGCATGGGAGGTCATTGAACTGAACCGGAAGGATCAAAAACCAGATGATCTTGAAAGCTACCAGGCAGAAGATATAACAGCCAGTCAGGACAGTTTCAATGCAGAGAGCTATGAGCTCGAAGACAGCCTTACCCGTTTTGACAACCCAAAACCTCCAAAGAAAAGCAGAAAGAGGAAAAAAAAGCAGAAGGCTAACAAAAAATCAGGACCCAAAAGCAATAAAACAGAGTAGTAAATGCGAAACCGCAGGCCATTACATTTTGCCCTCTTCTGCCTTGGGCTGGTGTTTATGATCTCCTGCCAGCCAGGAGTTGTTTACCATGAACACAGCAATATGCCTTCACAGGGATGGCATTACAGGGATGGTATCCTTTTTGAGGTAGAAATAGATGACACGGTGTCTCTTCACCAGATGTTCCTTGATGTTAGAAACACAACAGAATACGAATACAGCAACCTCTTTATATTCATGGATATTGAGTTTCCGGGCGACAGGGTAATACGTGACACACTTGAATGCATACTTGCCGACAGGAGGGGGCAGTGGACAGGCAGTGGTTCAGGCAGGATTAGGTCAAACCGCTTTCTGTTCCGTGACGATGTGTGGTTTCCTGAAAGCGGCACATACCGTTTCACTGTTTATCACGGCATGCGTCACAACACCCTTGAAGGGCTTTCGGATATAGGGATAAGGGTTGAAAAAAAATAATAAACAGGATAGCGTTTCGTTTTTAAATATCAACATCAGAAATTGACAAATGCATAAAAAGGGCAAAAAGCAAGGAAAGTACCTCAGAATCTTCTGGATTTTGTTCGCCACCCCGGCAATACTGGTTTTCCTGCTCTTCTTCTCAATATCTTTGGGGCTGTGGGGCTTTATGCCCTCCTTTGAAGAACTTGAGAACCCGAGAAGCAACCTTGCAAGCGAGATATATTCGGCTGACGGGGAACTGCTGGGTACTTTCTACATCCATAACAGGTCGAACGTTCAGTATGAAGAACTCTCGCCGAATATAGTAAATGCCCTTCTGGCTACCGAAGACATACGGTTCAGGTATCACTCAGGGGTGGATATAAGGAGTGTTTTCAGGGTGCTGTTCAGAAACATAATAGGCGGGCAGAGAAGCGCAGGTGGGGGCAGCACACTGAGCCAGCAGCTGGCCAAAAACCTTTTCCCCAGGCAGGATAACCCCAGCCTTGCACAGATTGTTATAATTAAGCTGAAGGAGTGGGTTACCGCAGCCCGGCTGGAAAGGAACTACACCAAGGATGAGATAGTTGCAATGTACCTCAATACTGTCGACTTCGGCAGCCATGCCTTCGGTATCAAATCAGCAGCCAAGACCTATTTTGATACCACACCCGAAGAGATGAAAACTGAAGAGGCAGCCCTGCTTGTCGGTATGCTGAAAGCCCCTTCATGGTATCACCCGGTGCGCAACCCGGAAAGGGCATTCAACAGGAGGCAGGTAGTGCTGACACAGATGGCCCGCTATCAGTTCATAAGTATCGAGGAGCTGGATTCACTGCAGCAAATACCCCTGGATATGTCGAAATTCCAGATACAGGACCAGCATACGGGAATAGCAACCTACTTTCGTGAATACCTGAGAAACGAACTCAGGGAGTGGAGCCGCAACAGGCTCAAACCAGATGGCACCCCGTACGACATCTACCGCGACGGTCTGAGGATCTACACCACTATAGATTCAAGGATGCAGAGGCATGCAGAGGAAGCCGTAAGGGAGCATATGGGGAATTATCTTCAGCCAACCTTCTTCAGGCACTGGAGGGGCTACACTAATGCACCATATGACACAGACCTCACACGTCAGCAGATAGAGGAGAACATAAACCGTACGATCAGGCGTTCTGACAGGTACAGGAACATGAGCAGGCGGGGCCTGCCCGAAGACTCCATACTCGCATCCTTTGAAAGACCCGTACCGATGCGTGTCTTTTCGTGGGAAGGGGATGTTGACACTGTAATGACCCCTATGGATTCCATATGGTATTATAAACATTTTCTGAATGCCTCGCTGATGGCAGTCGAACCCCATACCGGGCACGTAAAGGCCTATGTGGGAGGAAACGATTTCAGGCACTTCAAGTTTGATCATGTCACAGGAAGCCGGAGACAGGTTGGTTCGGTCTTTAAGCCCTTCCTTTATACCCTGGCAATGCAGGAAGGGGAGTTCGGCCCCTGCACCCAGGTGCCAAACACTCCTGTAAGTTTTGAACTATGGGACGGAACTATATGGACCCCCCGCAACTCAAGCGATGACAGGGAAGGAGAAATGGTTACACTGCAGTGGGCCCTGGCAAATTCCACCAACTATATCTCTGCCTTCCTTATGAAGAGGTACTCACCAGAGGCACTAATAAGGCTGGTAAGAAGAATGGGGGTAAAGAGCGATATGGACCCGGTATATGCAATTGCCCTGGGTACCCCGGACCTTTCTGTATATGAAGTTGTCGGGGCACAGGCAACCTATGCAAATAAAGGGGTATATATTGAACCGAGCTTCATTACAAGGATAGAGGACCAGGGGGGCAACCTTATCGAGGCATTTATCCCCCACAGGGAGGAGGCAATGAGTGAAGAGACCGCCTGGCTCATGCTTGAGCTTATGAAGGGGGTTGTATCGGAAGGAACCGGAAGACGCCTGGGGTTCAGGTATGGGTTCGATCATCCGATCGCCGGTAAGACGGGTACGACACAGAGCAATTCAGACGGATGGTTTGTAGGTATCACACCTGACCTGGTTGCCGGTGCCTGGGTAGGAGGCGAGGACAGGGGCATCCGCTTCAGGGACCTAAGCCTTGGCCAGGGAGCAAACACCGCATTACCTATCTGGGCTAAGTTCATGACCAGGATCTATGAAGATGATAGCCTTGATATAAGTATGGGGGATTTTGAACAACCACTCAACCCCCCATCGATAGAAACCGATTGCTCAAAGGTAGAGCAACAGGATTCTCCGAGGGATTATTTCAGGAGGGAGGTTTTCTGATACCCGCCTGCCACCAGATCAATGCCATGAAATGAAAAGAACAGTAATACTGTTACCGCTTGTAATGATATTCGCCCTTATTACCGGCTCAGCGGTAAGGGCAGCAGGCAACAACGGTCTGGCCATTGGACAGTGGCGCCACCATCTTCCCAACAACAACATAATAAGTTTAACCGAAACCCCGGGGCGCATTATAGGTGCTACTCCATACGGCCTTGTCGTTTACAACAAACAGGACGGCAGCATGGAGCGTATCAACAAGGTTCACGGGTTGAGCGATTTCGGCCTGTCAAGTGTGGCATGGACAGGCAATGGGGAACAACTGCTTATCGGGTATGAGAACGGGAACCTGGACCTTATGTCCGGAGGCACTTTTTACAATATCACCGAAATACTGGATGCCTCAATACTTGGCAGCAAGAGAATAAACAAGATCGTGGTTTCTGATGGCAGGGCCCTGCTGGCATGTGATTTTGGGATAGTAGAGCTGGACATCGGTGAAAGGCTTATACTCGACACATGGTACATAGGGCCACACGGCAGCATGGTCAATGTAAAGGACCTGCTTGTGACCGACTCGGTTATATATGCCGCAACGAATGCAGGCCTTCTGAGTGCCGGGACTGACTCACCCAACCTTGCAGACTTCAGGAACTGGAGCAGGATTGAGATCAGCAGCAATATAACCGAGCAGCTGAACTTTGTAAAAAGCATTGAAGGAAAGCTAATAGTAAACCGCACTGACGGGGAAGAGGATGTTTTATATGCCCTGGCGGGTGAAGGCTGGAACACTCTCTCTCCACCAGGTGGCTTCCCGGGCGAAAGAAACAGCTTTGTCAATACCAGCGGTAACAGGCTATTAGTTTCAAACGGCAACAGGATATTTATTTTTGGGTCCGGGCTTGATCTTCAAAGGGAGATCTCAAGCTATTACCCGGAAAGGCCCTCACCCAACCATGCGATATTCGACAACAGCGGAACCCTCTGGATAGCTGACGGCTGGCGTGGCCTTGTGAGGGAGCGCAACCAGCAGGATTATGAGATAATAATACTCTCCGGCCCTGACTATGACAATGCCTTTCACCTGGCCGAATCCGGCGGCAGGTTATGGGTTGCACCAGGCTTTGTAACTTACGGGGGAAACAACAGCTGGAACCAGAATGGATATTTCTTCATGAAGGATGGTAAGTGGAACAGGTACAGCAGAACCCACTTCCCGGAGCTTGCAGATATAGCAGACATTATACATATTACGGTCGACCCGGGCAATCCCCACAGGGCATACGCTTCGGCATGGTGGGGAGGTATGGTCGTAATCTCGACTGAAGGAGTTGTTGAGGTGTTTGATGAGACCAACTCAACCCTGCAGCTTAGGGCGGGAATAGACGACTACCTGAGAGTAGGCGGTACCGCAATGGACAGGGATGGCAACCTATGGGTTACCAATTCCGAGGCTGACAGGCCCCTGTCAGTAAAAAAGAGCAATGGAGAATGGCTTTCATTTACCAGTGGTGGTTCATTCGGCCCACAGACCGTTGTAAGGGAGGTAATAATCGACAATACCGGTCAGAAATGGGTAAACCTGCCAGGCAACGGGATATTTGTTTTTAAGGAACACAGCCTGGACAATGCGAACAGTTTCGATGCACGCAGGCTGACCACTCAGCCGGGAAGGGGTAGTTTGCCCAGCAACAGGGTTCACAGCATGGCAGTGGACCAAAGTGGATATGTATGGATAGGGACAGAAGAGGGGGTGGCTGTATTTTATTCCCCGGGCCGTGCATTTTCAGGCGATGCTTTTGATGCACAGCGGATCGTGGTGGAAGAGGCTGACGGTTTTGCAGGTTATTTGCTCGAAACTGAAACCGTGACATCAATTTTTGTTGACGGTTCGAATAAAAAGTGGTTCGGGACCGAAAGGTCAGGGGCATTCTTACTCTCGGCCGATGGCAGGGAAACCATCTTTCATTTCAATAAGGACAACAGCCCGCTTCCTTCCAACAACATCCTTGACATCGAAATCTCCGGTGAAACCGGAGAGGTGTTCTTTGCAACAGACCGTGGGCTGGTTTCATACAGGGGATTTGCTACCGAGGCAGCCAACAGGCATGCATCAGAGGTATATGCCTATCCAAACCCCGTAAGACCCGGATATGACGGGTACATAGCCGTAAAGGGACTGGTCAGGAACGCCAGGGTGAAGATCACCGATATCAGCGGCAAGCTGGTATGGGAGAGTGTCGCCGAAGGGGGACAGGCAATATGGAACGGCCAGGATCTGCAAGGCAGGAGGCCATCAACCGGTGTTTACCTGGTATTCTCAACCGACGGCCAGGGAGAGGAGACCATGGTAACCAAGATCATGTTCATAAACTGACCCGATGCTTACCAAAACAGACGGTATTGTTCTTCACACCATTAAATATGGTGAAACAAGCATCATAGCACGTATATTCACCAGGGAGGCAGGGATGCAGTCCTACCTGGTAAGAGGTGTCAGAAAGTCTGGCTCCAGGACAAAACAGATGCTTTTCCGGCCTCTTACCATGGTAAGCATGATAGCATACCACAAGAACAGGGAGGGGCTTCAAAACATTAGGGAAATAAGCCTTCTGAAGGCTTACGGTTCTATACCCTACGATATCGCAAAGACCTCACTTGCGATCTTCCTCTCAGAAATCCTCTCATATTCCCTGAAAAACCAGGAGGCAAACCACAGCCTCTTTGACTTCCTTTCAGAATCACTGCTGTTGCTCGACGGGCTAAGGAAAGGGGTCGCCAACTACCACCTGGTCTTTCTCATGAAGCTGAGCAGCTATCTTGGGTTCAGGCCTCGTGAGGATTACGGTGGGAAAAAGCTCTATTTCAACCTGCTCGAAGGCTGCTACCAGTACCACTTTGACCCGGCAGGGAACTGCCTGGACCAGGAGCTAAGCAGGATGTTCCACAGCCTGTCAACACTGCCCCTTGAAACGTCCGGCAGAATTGAAATTGACAGGGAACAAAGACGGGAACTCCTGACGAGCATGATAGCTTACTACAGCCATCACCTGTCCGGGATGCCCGAAATAAAGTCAAGGTCTGTACTGGAGGCTGTTTTCGATTAAAACCCGGCTAATACAGCCTGAGCACAAGTCCTGTGTCGGCTGGCAGTTTCCATGTGTTAAAGCCCTCAAACCGCATACCTGTTAGTACATCCTCGGCCCCTGAATATCCGTACCAGCCTTCCCTGAACCGCTCCATGTCAAGTTCCTTCTCCCTTCCATTACTGTTAAGCACCACCATGATGGTCTCCTGGTCATCATACCGGAAATAGACATAAATATTGTCTTCAGGGACAAAGTGCATCAGCCAGCCGGCATAGAGTGCAGGTGTCTGCCTCCTGAAATGCAGCAGCTTGGTTATGTGGTCAGTGATAATGTTCTGCTCCTCTGTCCTGCCCTCCCGGGTGAATTTATTAACAGTATCATCTGGCCAGCCACCCGGGAAGTTTGCCCTGAGTTCCCCGTGGCCGTGATGCTCATATGCAGACTCAAGGAGCTCTGTTCCCGTATATACCTGTGGAATACCCCTGGTGGTGAATATAAAGGTGAGGGCCATCTTCAGCTTGTCCAGGTCCTCCCCCACCCTGGTAAACAACCTGTCGGTATCATGATTGTCTCCAAATACAACCAGGCTGTATGGGTCGGCATACAAAAAGTCCCTGGCCAGGGTGTTGTAGAGCCTTATAAGCCCGGTAGACCAGCCGCTCTCCTCGGTGAATGCCGGCCCTATTGCATCATAGGTGGCAAAATCGAATACCGCCGGAAAGTGCGAGTCATACCCGTCATGGTTGACCTTCCCCCCCTGAAAGTAGCTTATCACAGCAGGATCGCCTATCCAGGACTCCCCGATTATCACAAAGTAAGGATATTCATGAAGCAGGTAGTGGGCCCAGTCCGACATAAAGAAACGGTCGGCGTACGGCTGGGTGTCCATCCTGATACCGCTAATCCCGGAATACTCAATCCACCAAACACTGTTCTGTTTCAGATAGCGCGCAAGAAGCCTGTTGTTCTGGTTCAGGTCGGGCATATTTGTATCGAACCACCCGTTGACCATAATATCATAATCATACTGAGAGGCATACGGGTCGACAATCGTTGTCATCCTGTATGTTGTCCTGGTAAAGCTGTCCCAGTGGTTAAGCCAGTCGCGGGCCGGAAGATCGTCCATCCACCAGTGGTGGTGACCGCAGTGGTTCAGTATAATATCCTTTATTATCTTGATACCCATATCACCGGCAGTATCTATCAGCCTGAGGTAGTCCTCGTTCGTCCCAAAACGCGGATCAATCCTGTAGTAATCTGTAGTGGCGTATCCGTGATAACTGTACCTGGGCTGGTTGTTCTCCAGCAGGGGGTTGATCCATATGGCTGAAAAGCCCATGCCTGCAATATGGTCAAGATTATTAATTATCCCCTGGATATCCCCTCCGTGCCTTCCGTCAGGCAGGTCACGGTTGCTCTGTTCCAGCATGCCTGGCTGGTCGTCAAGCGAAGGGTCTCCGTTGGCAAAACGGTCGGGCATCAGAAGGTATATTGCGTCTGAAACATCTATCCCCTGGCGGTACATTGATCCTGGCTCCCGCTGTCTTAGTTCATATTCATAGGAGTATACGGTTCTGCCCTCCAATTTGAAGTTAAGGGTAAAACTACCAGGCGGTGCATCCTTTATGTCAAGGTAGACAAAAAGGTAGTTAGGACTTTCAACCGAAACTACCTCCTTTATATGCACACCCGGATAGTCTGTTTCGACACGGCAGCTGCCAATACCTTCTGCCCATACCATTACCTGGAGTTCAGAATGGGCCATGCCTGACCACCAGAAGGGCGGTTCAACCCTGTCTGGTGCCGTGTCAGAACGTGCCGCGGTTGAAAAAACAGTGATCGCAATAGTGATAGCAAAAAAGCGCAAAGCTGTCCTGTAAAAACTTTTTTTATAAGCCATATGTCTGGTTTTATTGTCTGGTTTTATTGTCTGGTTTTTCTCTTCTTGTTTCCTCTTCTTATTTTTTTTCTTATTTGCAATAATCAGCTCCTAAACCTTAAAATTACAAAAAAGAATTTTTTATGCACTGCCGGTCAACTCCCTTGCCTCATCTATCACCTTCTCCCTCTTGGGCCGGCTCAGGTCGATCTGTTCGAGTATGCCGGGTTTGTCAAGCAGTTGCCTGCACAACACAATTTTATTGTCCAGCAGGTACTGTTTCTGTTTGCGGTTGAGCTGGGTAAGAGTTGTAACCGGGAACAGGCCGGCTTTTTCAATCATGTCCTTCAGCCCCTCCTTTTTAGGGTAATCCCAGCTGAGCATGCGCAATCCGGCGCATTTACCGTAATCCACCGCATCGTTGGTAAACCTGGTATTGGTTATTACCCAGCCGTGAAAGCTCTTCTTCTCAATGCCGGGGGTTGATTTCCAGCGTTTGCGTATGTCCCTGAACCGGGAGTCTATATAAAGAGGAACCCTGACATTGCAATACTTGCCCTGGCTGTTGTAATATTTACACTCCACCATGAACTGCTGGTGGTCGTTATGGGCAACCACATCAACCTCATGACTGATGCACTGCCCCTTTACTACCTGGCCCACCTCCACATCATAACCCATATGCCTTAGCAGCTCCCCCACAAATTGTTCAAAGGGGTAGCCGGATGGCCCGAGTTCCATGATCGCCTTCTTAAGGCTGTAACGCGCGGCTGCAGGCCGCTGTATCCTTCTGAGTATTTGGAAGGCCCTTTTGTACAGGGCAGCAGTGCTTATACCGTCTTTAAGGTCGGCTGCAAGCTCCCGCTCCACCTTTTTGGCAAGTTTTTCAGTTGCCCCTGAACGGATAAGCGACTGGTGGAGCTTTTCAGGGTCAAAGGGCTCCTTCTCGCCCGAATGTTTAATTACCTGTATATGATCTGACATGCTCAATGTTTTTTGATTTTTTAACCTGATAAATATACCATTTAATCCTTTATCCGGAAAGGGTAATGGACATACGGATCAAAAATGTAACTTTACCTTCTGAAGCCCCGGAAAAACCACAATCATGGCAGGTAATTTTCACGTCTACATGTCCTCGGCCGGAAGCGGTAAAACCTATACCCTGGTCAAGGAGTACCTCAAGATCGTATTGACCGACCCTGGTGCCGTAAGGCATATCCTTGCCATAACCTTTACCAATGCCGCAGCATCCGAAATGAAAGGAAGGATAATAGAGGCCCTTGGCAATATCTCCTCACTGAGCGGCGGGAAAGTGAACAATAAGGGAAAATCATTGCTGGACGATATTGTTTCTGAACTGGGAAAAGATGGCCGGGGCTTTCCTTCGGAAGGTGAGTTAACAGAAAACGCCGCGGCTGTCCTGAAAAAGATACTTCATGAGTATTCTGATTTTTCGGTCAGTACTATCGACAGCTTTGTTCACAGGGTGATCAGGACATTTGCATTCGACCTCCGGCTGCCCGTGAACTTTGATGTGGAACTGGAAGCAGATAACCTGCTGAAACAGGCAGTAGATCTTATCATCGACAGGGCCGGAAGGGACAAAGAGATTACAAGGCTGCTGCTGAGCTACATACTAAGCCAGGCCGATGACGAACAGGACGTGAGGATCGGAGAAAAGATCGTAAGCATGGCCCACAGGCTTACCGACGAAGACGGAATAATGTATGCCGAACGCCTTAAAGAGACCCCGGTTGAGGACTTCCGGGCAATTGCCGAAAACCTTGCCGGTTCAGTAAGGGCTTTCGAGAAGGCAGTACAGCAAATTGCAAAATCGGCAGTCAGGCTGGTCGACAACAATGGCATACCGGGGGAGGCATTCTACAGGGGCAAACGGGGAGGTATTTACTCTTTCTTTAAAAACCTGACCGACACAAAAAAAATACGTGACAAGATCCTCCCGGGCAAGTATGTGCTTGAAACCATCGAAGAAGGCAAATGGTTCTCCACAAAGTGCACCGAAGAACTTAAGCAGGCCATAAACGGGGTTTCCGGACAGTTAGTGGGGTATTTCAGGGAAATAGAGAATATCGCAGAAAAAGGATACCGCAAGTACCTGTGTGAGCTTGCCCTGCGCAGGACCATATTCCCCCTTGCCCTGCTAAGCGAGGTAAAGAAGGTGAGCGACACCATAAAAAAAGAGAACAGCATACTGCATATATCTGACTTCAACAGGGAGATAGCCAACACCATCAGCCGTGAACCGGTACCCTTTATTTACGAAAGACTGGGGGAAAAATACCGGCACTACATGATCGATGAGTTTCAGGACACCTCGATGCTTCAGTGGCAAAACCTGCTCCCTCTGGTGGAGAATTCATTGGCTGAAGGGAAAATGAGCCTCGTGGTGGGAGACGGGAAACAGGCAATATACAGGTTCCGCAACGGTGATGTAAGGCAATTTTCCATGCTGCCGAAGCTTACAGAAGAGATCAAGCTTATCGGAAAGCCGGAGTGGGAGGTCAGCCTTGAGAATAACTTCAACAAAAAGAACCTGGATACCAACTGGCGTTCCGAAAAGGCAATAGTGGAGTTCAACAACCGGTATTTCAGTTTTGTGCGCACCCTGCTTGATGACTTCCTCCAGGATGTTTACAAGGATGTGGAACAAAAAATAAGACCCGGTAAAAAGGGTGGATACGTCAGGATAAGTTTTGTGGATCAGCTCAGCAAGGATGAACTTGAAACGGCCTATACCGGTGAGACAAAGAAGATTATCGGGGAGTGCCTGAACGCAGGCCACAACCTTGAGGATATTGCGATACTGTGCAGGTCAAACAACCAGATAGGAGTTGTTGCAAGCGCACTGCTTAAGGCGGGTATCCCTGTCATATCGCCTGACTCCCTCCTGCTGAACCAGTCGGATGAAGTGAATTTCATTATAGCACTCCTTAAACTGCTGTCAAACCCCTTTGACAATGTTGCAGCGGTTGAGGTCGTAATCTACCTGCACCGGGGCGGTATTATTGACAATAATATCTCCCTGCATGATTACCTGTCAGCAATATCCGCCCCCTATACTCTACATATCGGGAAACTCCTCAAAAAAGCAAACAATGAATTCTCATTCAGGGAATTTGACCACCTGAACATCTATGACAGCTGTGAGACCATAATAAGGAGCTTCTTTACCCGGCAAACTCCGCCAAACCCCTATATTGCATTCTTCATGGATGCC
>PWNY01000011.1 GCA_003557805.1 Bacteroidales bacterium
TGACCATAGTAATAGAGGCGGTAGTTCGGGTAGGAAAGTGCCCTGAACATTAGTTTAAAAGTCTCTGGCTGAACGGGTCTGCCCCTGAATGGAAACATTCTGTCTGAAATTTTGAGAAGCTGGCCGGAATCCGGACCCGGTAAAGTTACTAAGAAAAGGCTTTATGGCATATCAACACTGCAGTTCATAAATGTTCATAGCCTTATGCAACAGGGGATTTATGTGACTTCTTAAAGTGAACCGGCAATTTTGTTTAAAGATTGTCACGGAGTTTAAGATAGTAAACATTAAGGGGTTTTCACTATTCGTATTTAAGTGACTCTACCGGGTTGGACCTCACTGTGTACAGTGCCTGAAAGCTGATAATCAACGAACTGATCAAAATGATGATCGCACCTGGCAGGACAAACCAGAGAACACTCATGTCTACACGCACTGTGAAATTATCAAGCCATTGGTTCATTGCAAACCAGGCCAGGGGTGTTGCTATTATCAGGGCTATTACAGAGAGAATTACCGACTCCCTGTTAAAGTGCCATAAAAGGTCACGTAAACTTGCCCCCAGCACAATACGTATACCGGTTTCCTTGATTTTTCGCTCGGCAGAAAATGCTGCCAGCCCATATACACCCAGAAGGGAGATGACAAAGGCAAGTATGGCACCCGCTGTCAGCAGGCTGGCTGTCTGTTTCTCCTGCTGGTAGAGCAGCTCAAGGTTTTCATCCAGAAAAACGATGTCAGGAATATAAGCCGGATCAAACTCATGCAGGGCTTCAGTGATGGCGATACTGAGTTGGTTATAATCTCCGGGGAGGGCTTTCAGGTAGATATGGGGGAACCCTGTCTGGGCATAGATCATGACCAGCGGGTCAACTGCCTGGTGCAGGGATTTTAAGTGAAAGTCCTTTACAACACCTATCAGGGGTCCCTGCATTCCGAACAGATAAAGCTGCTTTCCAACTGGTTCATCAAATCCCAGGGCATTGGCAGCTGTCTCGTTGAGAATAAAAGCACTCTGGACATCCATTTGCGATCCGGCATGGAAGTTCCGGCCCTGAAGCAGTTCTATTCCCATTGCATCCAAAAACCCGTGATCAATAGTAATTATATCAGCCAGCACACCAGAGTCAGGATCTTTTCCCAGTTCGGTGATCAGGTCAATGCGGTTTCCGCCACCGTATATGAAGTTACCACCTCCTGCTGATTTGACTTCTGGTATGGCTTCAAGCCTTGTTGTTACAGCCTGGAATGACTGCCAAAGCTGTCCGGACAGGTTTCTCAATATAATGACCTCTTCAGCATCAAACCCCAGGTCGGTCCTTTGCAGATGCCTTAGCTGGCCGGTCATAACGATAAGCGAAATGGCCACAAAGAGGGTAATCGCGAACTGAAAGACCACGAGAACCCTTCTGAATGCAGATCCTTTGCTCCCTTTTACCACTTCGCCCTTGAGGGTTTTAACAGGATCAAATGCAGCAAGGTAAAAGGCGGGGTATAGACCCGAAAGCAGGCTTGTTACCCCCAGGATGAGCAGCATGGCAATTAATCCTTTCCAGCTGAACAGGGTGATGATGCTCAGGTGTACCCCGATATTCTGTGAAAAATAGTGGGAGAAGATTTCACAAAGGACAAATGCAGCCAAAAAAGCCATAATAATGGTAAGTAGGGATTCTGTCATGATCTGGCGTATCAGTCCGCCTCTGGTTGCCCCTGAAACTTTCCTGATGCCGATCTCCTTTGATCTGAGCATGGAGCGGGCAGTGGCCAGGTTGATATAGTTGACTATTGCCAGGAAAAGGATTAAAAAAGACAATAATGCGAAGATGATAACATTGCGCATTTTCCCGTTATCCCGCATTTCCCAGACAAGGTCCGAGTGCAAATGGATGTCCCCCAGGCGCATTAATTCATGTTCTACGGTGAACTGCGTACCTTCATAAACGGGATTGGACCGGATGATGTCTGCCGCAGTGGCATCCATTTTTGCTTCCACTTCACGAATATCCGTGCCGGGAGCAAGTTTTACATAGGTGTAAAAGTTCATGCCGGCTTCCTTTGCCCCTGATGGCAGGTTATCAAAGTGAGAAAAAGCATTGAATGCCATGTGTGTGTTTTCGGGCAGGTCTTTCATTATCCCGCTTATGCGGTATGTTTGCCCCTGTATGGTAATCATGCGGTTTAATGCATCCAGGGGGTCTTTTGTAAGCCTGGCAGCATTTGTTTCGTTGATCACAATTGAGGAAGGATCAGCCAGGACCTGGGTGGGATCGCCTGACAGCAGTTCAAAACTGAACATTTCAAAAAAGCCTGGTTCACCAAAAAGAATGTCGCTTAAAGTGTTGGCCTCCCCCTCAAAGACCACGTTTGGGCTGTGGTAATAACTGCTGAACCTGGCCAGCTCTTCCACCTCCGGGTACTCCCTGATCATTGCATCCCCAAGAGTATACATGGAGGTAGGCAAACGCTGGGGTATTCCGGTACCTATAATGGCTGTACTGTGTATGCGGTAAATACGGTTATGGTCTGCGATGAATTTGTCATAACTCAACTCGTGGAGCACAAATATCCATATGACAAGGGTGATCCCCAGGCCCAGGGCCAGGCCCAGCACGTTAACAATGGATGTGGTTTTTTGCTGCCGGATCTGACGCAGTAAGTTTTTAATATGATGGTGCAACATGTTTCTTAGATTACTGGGTAATTATTCACAGGCCAGAGACTCAACAGGGCTGGTGTTTGCCGCACGGTATGACTGAAATATAACAATGCTCATGGAGAGTATCAGCATTGCAACGGCAGCTGCCAACAGGGTCCAGGACGGGAAATCAATTGCATAGGCAAATTCGGCCAGCCACTTCTCCATATACCAGTAGGCAAGCGGAAGCGCAATTATAGCAGCAACCAGGACCCATTTCACAAATCCGGAGGCCATACCCGACAGGATCGAAATCAGGGAAGCCCCAAGTACTTTTCTGATCCCCATCTCTTTTTGTTTTTGCTGTGCCATGAATGAGGACAGGCCCAGTACTCCAAGCATGGCGATTATGATCGCCAGTATGGTAAAGCCCATGAAGAGCCTGCCAAAACTGCGTTCATTAACATATTGCATTTGAAGGTGTTCCGAAAGGAAGTGATAGCTCAGTGCCTTGTTTGGGAAGAGGTCTTTCCAAACATCCCCAATGGCTGGAACAACTTCGCTTTCATTGATGTCGCTATAATCGCTTACCACCCAATATGGCCTTTCCAGGTAATTGGGGCGGGATGAAAGGATATTAACCATCAAAGGTTCAATCTCGTGATGCAATGACTGGTAATGAAAGTCCTGCAAAACGCCGATCACACGGTATTCGTAACCACCCCGGCCTACGGTCTTTCCAATGGGGTCATCCCAGCCGGTTTTACGTACAAAGGCCTGGTTCACGATCACATTTTCGGCCTCAAACTCTCCGTCACCGGAAAACCAATGACCTTCGTACATTTGAAGGCCCATAGCATCTTTATAGTTGTAGTCTGTCCATATCCGGCTGGTCATTATTCCGGGTTCCATGCCCTGAATTTCAACACCCTCCATATATATATTCCCGCCGGGAAAGCTTGAGCCTGCAGCCTGGTTTCTGACCCATGGATAGCCTTCCAGGGCATTCAACAGTAATGTGGCCTCTTCGTATGTGTCGGTTTCAATAACTACCAGCCCCTTGCTGTTGAACCCCAGGTCCCTGTTGTACAAATGGCGGATCTGGAGTGTTACCACCAGGGTACATACTATCAGGGCCATGGACACCATAAACTGGATAAGCAGCAGTAGGTTTCTGGGCTGAAACCTCCCCGGCTTATTCCAGAATTCGCCCTTAAGGATTTTAACCGGCTGGAATGCTGCCATGAACCATGCTGGATAAAGGCCTGCAAGCATACCGAAAACACCCACAAAAATAAACAGTATGACAACCCATGACCACCAGGGAGTATCCGCCAGGCTTAACTGGGTGCCGAGGGTATGGTTAAACAAAGGCATGCTGAACTCAACCAGCAGCAACCCTAGAATAAAGCTGATTCCGGTGATCAGCAAGGTCTCAGTATAAAACTGCCTTGTCAGGTTCAGTTTGTTTGCCCCAAGTACTTTGCGCAAACCAACCTCCCTGGCCCTCTTACCAGACTTGGCGATGGTGAGGTTAACATAATTGAAACCGGCAATAAAAAGCACAAAAAGGGCTACCGCCGAAAAGATCCATACCTTTGAAATTGTTCCGGTCTCAACCATATCTGCACCGAATGGACTGTGTAACCGAATGTCCGTAATGGGAAAATATCCAATGGCAATATTTACCCCCATCCCCTCAAATTTATAATTGACCTTTTCATAGGTGAGCGGCTTGGTCTTTTCTTTCAGTTGCGCAACATCTGATCCGGGAGCCAGCTTTACATAGGTCATGGCGTTTATGTTGGCATCCCATTCGTAGAAGTTTGCAGATGAAGTTTCAAGCAAACTTGGATAGGACCGTAAAAGGTTGTAGCGTATATGACTGTTTGACGGACAGTCTTCTATGATCCCGGTTATCCTGTAAGCTTGCTGCCGGCTTCCTAGTCGTAACACCTGGCCCATAGGATCAGCATGAGGGAATAGTTCATGGGCAAGGGTTTCGGACAGAACCAGTGAGTAGGGGTCTTCCAGGGCTGTTTTGGTGTTTCCCCTGAGCAACCGGAAGGAGAACATGTCAAAAAATGTGCTCTCTGCATACAGGCCATATTCAACCGACATATACCTGTCATCATCCTGCCAGATGGTAACCGGTTCATACCAGTGAGACAACCTGGTCATTTCAATGACCTCCGGAAACTCCTGCAGGATATCAGGGCCCATTGCATGGCTTGAAACCGGTTCATCCATCACCTCCCCCTGAATATTCATATGAAGACTGATCCTGTATATGTCCTCTGCATTTTCATGAAAGCGGTCGAAAGTAAGTTCCCTGTGTACGTAAAGGAATATCATAAGGCAAACAGCTATGGCTGTCGCAAGACCGAAGAAGTTTATCAATGAAAACAGTGGATGCCTCCTGCTGACTTTTAGGGCTGTTATCAGA
Organism: Bacteroidales bacterium; assembly: GCA_003557805.1. Classification (GTDB taxonomy): domain Bacteria; phylum Bacteroidota; class Bacteroidia; order Bacteroidales; family UBA7960; genus PUPG01. Next base: position 5,082 of record PWNY01000011.1, read on the forward strand.
TAGTGTTTAAACATGACTCTTTTTTTAAAAATACAGGCTGTTAATGTGCAGGCCTATTCGGCCCGCAATGAATCTGCAGGGTTAATTGCCGCAGCCCTCATACTGTGATAACTAACCGTTGATAACGCTATCACTATTGCACCGGCAGCGGACCATATAATCGGAGCCAGCCTCATGTCAGTATGGAAAAGAAAGCCTTCTAGCCAGCTCGACATAAGGTACCAGGAGACAGGTGCAGCTATAATTATTGCAATTATCAATAGCGAGGAGAACTCCCGGTAAAGCATTATAAGCACATTCTTCGCTGTTGAGCCAAGAACCTTTCTGATGCCAATTTCCTTTTTCCTCTGCTCCAGCATAAATGAGGACAAGCCGAACAGCCCGATAAAGGAGATAAATATTGTAACCATGGCAAATATACCGAAGATCCTTCCCAGCCTCTGTTCTGACTCGAACTCTTCAATAAAGCCCTTTTCAAGATCAGAGATCTGTGGTATGCGTGATTTGTCAAAATCGCTGGTCTCTGCCTCCAGAAAGGATATAACCTGCTCCCTGTTGCCCTCTTCGTACTCAACAATTAAATGCCTGAAAGAAGCGGGGGACTCAGGCAGTACCAGCATCATAGGGTCGATTGGATTAGACAGCGACAGGAAATGGTAGTCCTCTATCACCCCAATTATCTTTAATGTGGTCTGGGGGTTACCCTCCTGGTCAAAGTTCATATATATCTGGTTGTCTTCAGGCCTTTCACTCCAACCAAACTTTTTCATTGCCGTTTCGTTGATAATGGCTGTATTGCCGGCGTCTGACCTCTGTTCCGTATCAAACTTCCTTCCACTGCTCAGCTTTATCCCCATCTGTTCAATATAACTGTGGTCTACAAAGTTGACTGCGATAAAGGTTTCCTGCAATACTCCGTCACTCTCAATCTTAACTGCATTTACGTTGTGTTCTTTTCCAGGCACAGAAAATGCCTTGGTAGTTCCTTTCACCATCGGGTTCTGAATAACCCTCTGTTCAAGTGTCTCTATTGAGGAGCGTGCAGCACTGCCTGAAAGGCTTATAACGGCCCGGTTCTCCTGTTCAAACCCAAGCTGCTTTTCCTGGAGGTAATTCATCTGGTCTCTTATCACGAATGTGCCGCTTACAAGCAATATTGATATCACGAACTGGAATATAACGAGTATCTTCCGCATCATTCCCCTGCCTCCTTCCCTTGGCACAAACCCCTTAACTATCAATGATGGGTTCATTCTGCTCAGTATCAAGGCAGGGTAGGCCCCTGCAGCAAATCCAGTAAAAATGGTGATAACGACAATCTGGAGTGGCAGATGTCCAGTTAGAAGATTGGCAAGGCGGAATGAGGAAGCCGTAATAGTGTTAAACTGGGGGAGGAGCAATTCTGTCAATAATACTGAAATCAACAGGGCAATAAATGCAACCAGCATGGATTCCGAGATGAACTGTGCAAATAACTGCCCCCTGCTGGCACCTGTCACCTTGCGCACGCCAATTTCCCTGGAGCGTTTTGTGGCCCTGGCGGTGGCCAGGTTGGTGTAGTTTATGGCAGCTATTATTACAAGAAATAGTGCGACGAGCGAAAAGACAAGCAATATTGACCTGTTGCCTGTGCCTGGAGACATAAGGATATTCCTAAAATGGGTATCTCGCAGGGGTGTTGCAAGGAAGGTAGCGTGTGCCCCGAAAACTTCACCCATCGGGTTTGCGTACTTGTCTGCAAATCCAGGCAGCTTTTCGGCGACTGCCTCTATGCTGGCCCCTTCCCGCAAAAGCAAGTATGTGTAATTCACGTTTATGTTCCAGTATAATTCAGGGTCTGATGAATAGACCTGGTCAGCATCGGCCGAGGCCATTGATATCAGGGCATTGTGCCTGAAGTGGGTGTTGTCGGGCAGATCTTCAATTACGGCAGTGACAAGGTAATCCTGGTCTCCAACCCGCAGGGATTCACCAAGGGGTGAGCCCTGGCCAAAATATTTTTCGGAAAAGGAGCGGCTCAGCACTATGGTATTAGGTGCCGACAGTGCGCCTTCGGGACTTCCGTGAACAAAATCGTGTGAAAAAACCTCGAACACCGTTGAGTCTGCGAGCAAAAAGCCACTCTCCAAAAACTCCGCTTCGCCAGCCCTTACCATCACCTCCTCCTCCCGGGTAAAAAAGCGCACATAGCTCTCGACCTCAGAAAACTCATCAATCATTGCAAATGCGAGAGGGAAGGGAGTAATAGCTAGGTGATAGGACGCACCTGCCATATCGTATATACCTTCTACCCTTATTATCCTGTCGTGGTTTTCGTAGTGGGTATCATAAGAGAGCTCATGGTTGACATACAGGCTGACCATTATCGCACCGGTTATGCCTATTGCAAGACACAGTATGCTTATTGCCGAATAGAGCCCTGATTGCTTTATATGCCTTAGTGCGCTTAACAGGTAGCTTTTATACATCTCTGGACGCTTGTTGTTGAATCCTTTTTGTGATCAGTTGAATGGGGTGGCAGCAGCAAAAATAAATCCTGCCCTGCCACCCTGTTTCGGAAGTGTTGTCCTTTACTGTGCAGCTGCGGCAGCCAGCACAAATTCAGTGGATTTGTCCTCTGTAACAATCTGTCCGTCAAAGAGCCGGATAATTCTCTGTGCGTATGAAGCATCACGTTGTGAGTGGGTCACCATTATAATGGTCGTGCCATTTTTGTTGAGGGTTTCCAGCAGGTTCATTACCTCATCGCCATGTGTTGAGTCGAGGTTACCAGTTGGCTCGTCGGCGAGTATGATATGGGGTTTTGTAACTACGGCCCTGCATACTGCCACCCTCTGCTGCTGACCTCCTGAAAGCTGCAGCGGGAAGTGGTTCTTGCGGTGCATAATCTGCATCTGCTCAAGTACCTCCTCTACCCTTTGTTTGCGTTCGGCTGAGCTGTAGCCAAGGTATATAAGCGGAAGCTCAACATTTTCAAATACGCTTAGCTCGTCGATGAGGTTAAAGTTCTGGAAAACAAAACCAATGTTCCTCTTTCTGAGATTGGCCCTTTGTTTTTCGGAATGCCCCGACACTTCGTGATCCAGGAAGAAATACTGACCGCCGCTTGGATTGTCGAGCAGTCCGAGTATGTTCAACAGGGTTGATTTTCCGCAGCCTGAAGGACCCATTATAGCTACGAATTCTCCTTCACCGATTTCGAAACACACTTTGTTAAGTGCAGTGGTTTCCACCTCTTCTGTGCGGAACACCTTTGTTAATTCAACTGTTTTAATCATGACTAAGAGTTTTTGGGAATAACTATTTAAATTGACGTTTATCTTGGCAGTTTTGTTACTGAAATTATAAAATTACCTGAAATTATCTGAATATTAACCTGTCCCTGGCACCATACGTATCATATGAGGAAACAATCACCCTTTCACCCGGCTCAATGCCCTCAAGGACCTCATAATGGTGAATATTCTGCCTGCCTATGCGTATTGGCCTGCGTACCGCCTGGTTGCCGGACTGGTCAACAACATATATCCAGTTGCCCCCGGTTGCCTGGTAAAATCCACCCCTTGGGATTATAATTGCATCGGCAACCCCGCTGAACTGCAAACGGAGCTGTATTGTTTGTCCGCGCCTGATACCATCCGGCTCTTCACCGTTGAACTGCAGATCAACCTCGAATGCACCACCGGTAATATTGCTGTATATCTTACTAATTTCAAGGTCATATGTCTGACCTCCATAGTTGAAGTTTGCCGGTTGGCCCACATATGTCCGGTTGATATAGCGCTCATCAATCCTTGCACGGAGTTTAAAACCATCAAGAACATCAATTTGTCCGAGGTTTTCTCCGGCTGATTTTGTCTCTCCCCTCTCAACATTGAAAGAAGATAGCTGCCCGCTAATTGGTGCCCTTATGGTAAGGTTGTCCAGTGTTTTATGCAGCATAACTATATTCTCCTGCACCCTGTCTATATATTCATTAATCTGGTCCATCTGTGTGGAGACATACAGGGAATCATGCTGAATGGTGCGCAGTCCGATTTCGTAGTTTCTCTGTGCAAAATGGTACTCCCGGTATGCATTCTCATATTCTTCATCGGATATGACACCCTGATCAAAAAACCTCTTCTTTCTCTCATAATCCTTCTTTGCGATGTCAAGACGGTACTCCAGCTCTGCAAGCTGCCTCTCCAGGCTGAACAGGTTCCTTTCAAGGCTCAAACGCGTGTTCTGATACCTGTCAAGTACTTCCAGTGCAGTGTTTTCCTGCTGCATATAACTCATCTCGATCTGGGCATTTGACAACCTGAGTATTTCGTCTCCCTCCTCAACCCGTGCACCGTCTCGCTGGTATATCTCCTCAACACGCCCGCCGAAAACAGCGTCGATATAAATTGTGACTTCCGGGTGAACAATACCGTCAACAGGTATGAACTCCTGGAAGCTGCTTTGCTCCACTGTCGCGATTGTCATTTTATCCTTGTCAACATAAAGCCTGCTGCTTGTATCCCTGAAAAACAGCAGGTAAACGATAAATACGCCGAATGCTGCAATTGAAGCTATGCCGGCTATTTTTTTGAAAGTCCACTTCTTTTTTTTGATTACCCTGTCCATTTAGTAAGCTTTTTTGTGTTTGATCTATTAGTGCTCCAATATTGTGCCAACAGCTGTAACAAACACAAAAACAGAGATGTGTGGTTTTTGATCAATCTTTTACCGGGGAAAAGTGTTCGCTGGCGGGCACCAACTGTATCAAACCGAACGGCCATTGTTTTATAAATATATTATTTTGGTTTATTTTTAGGGTGCTATTTTTCTGGCACGCGCTTTGAGCATACATGGCCTGAATGAAAATATATTAGCGAAAACCTGTTCTTAATTATCATTTAAAACTAAGCTGCAATGAAAAGAGTATTTACCTTAGCCCTGATAACAGTTGTGCTGCTGGCCGGAAGCTGTCAAAGGCGTACTGTAACACGCGTGGATACCGACAGGGCAATTGACCTGAGCGGACGATGGAATGATACTGACTCCAGGCTGGTAGCCGGGGAGATGATCAATGATGTACTAAACAGGCCATGGCTTGAACGCTTTACACAGGGCAACAACAGGGTTCCAGTGATAATCGTTGGAGATGTGAGGAACCGCAGTCATGAGCATATAGATGCTGAGACATTCATTCGCAACATGGAAAGGGAATTTGTTAACAGTGGCCTTGTAAGAGTAGTGCAGGATGCGGAGTTCAGGGAACAGATCCGTGCAGAAAGGGCGGACCAACATGAATTTGCCGATCCTGAAACGGTCGCACAGTGGCGGCGGGAAACAGGAGCCGATTATATGCTTACCGGAACAATGAACTCGATCGTTGACCAGCATGGCAGGGACAGGGTTATCTACTACCAGGTAAATCTTGAACTCTCCGATATGGAAACCAATGAAAAGGTTTGGATTGGTGAGAAACAGATAAGGAAAACAGTAAGGAACTGACATGTATGCTTGCCCGGTTTAATTTCTCAGTAACCGCTTATGTATAGATTCAGGTCGGCAGGGTCATTTACTGGTCGAATCAGGCTGTTCATGCTCTTTATGGGATGCATGGCCCTTGTCTCCTGTATGACATACTATCAGAGACAGCAACGCTTTCAATCATACTTTCAGTCGGGTAATATTGAGCAGGCCGCCAGTGTGCTCGAAAACGACAGGAGGGCTGAAAAAAGGCGCACGCGGCTGCTATACTATATGGACCAGGGGGTGGTTCAGCATATGCTTGGTAACTACCGGGAGAGCAATGACTTTTTTGAACAGGCATATATCCTGGGAGAGGACTACCGGAAAAACATTGGTGACGAGGCTCTTGCCCTCCTTGTAAATCCGAACGTAACTGAATACAAGGGAGAGCCCTTTGAGTTGCTAATGATCCATTACTACAAGGCCATGAACTTTGTTCAGCTGGGGGATCTGGATGCAGCACTGGTTGAGTGCCGCCGCTTGAATATCGCACTAAATGCCCTGAGCGACAGGTACCAGTCAGAGAACAAATACCGCAGGGATGCCTTTATCCATAATCTAATGGGCATAATATATGATGCTGCAGGCGATTATAATAATGCATTTATTGCGTACAGGAATGCTCTGCAGATATATGAAGAGGATTACACCCGTCTATTCGGGGTTGAAGCTCCCCGCCAGCTAAAGTATGACCTGCTCAGGGCCGCATACCGCACAGGGTTTCATGACCAGGTCAGGTTTTTCGAGGAGAGATTCGGTATTGAATATGAACACCGCAACACCGCTGGCCAGGGAGACCTGGTGTTTTTCTGGCAAAATGGCCTGGGGCCCTTTAAAGATGAACTTAATCTCATGTTTTCCCTTGTAAGGGGTGCAGGCGGTGCAATGTATTTTGTGAATGAAGACCACGGGATGTCCTTTCCGGTTCACTCCACATCCCGCCCTTCCGGTAATCTCGGAGACCTGCGGGTAATAAGGGTTGCCCTGCCAAGATATGTTGAACGCCCGCCCGTTTACTCATCTGCAAGGATTAGTGCCGGGGGGCGTTCATCAGCGCTCTTCCTTGCACAGGACCTGAATGCTGTCGCTTTTCAGGCACTTGAAGACAGGATGCTCAGGGAAATGGGGAACGCCCTTCTGAGGCTTGCCGTAAGACAGGCGGCAGAACAGGGTATCAGGAGAGAGGATGAGACGGCCGGGGCAATATTTGGTATCCTTGGAGCAATAGCAGAACAGGCAGATACTCGCAACTGGCAGACCCTTCCTCACTCTGTCCATTACACCAGGCTGGTGCTTCCGGAAGGAGAGCAAGACCTGTCGCTAGAGCTCCTGCTGCCTGGAGGAAATACTGCGAGGACTCTTTCATTACACTCCGTTATAAGGGAAGGGCACACAACTTTCCTTAATTTTCACACACCCGGCACAAGGAGGTAAACGATCTGCTTTATTATTGCTACTTTTGGCAAAAAGCGGTACAGATTATGGACAGAAAACTAGAGGCCTTCAGGCGTTTACTGGATATAATGGATGATCTTAGGGAAAAATGCCCCTGGGACAAAAAGCAGACACTGGAAAGCCTTCGCCACCTTACCATTGAGGAAACTTACGAGCTTGGCGATGCTATACTTGACAATGACCTTGATGAGATAAAGGGCGAACTTGGCGACCTTTTGCTGCATATCGTATTTTATGCCAGGATAGGAAGCGAAAAGGGCGCTTTTGATATATCTGATGTTATTGAAACAATAAATAAAAAACTGATCAACCGGCACCCGTATATTTATGGCAGTGTAAATGCAAGCACAGCAGAGCAGGTAAAAGATAACTGGGAAAAGATCAAGCTGAAAGGAGGGAAAAAGAGTGTCCTTTCAGGCGTACCCGGGTCATTGCCGGCAATGATCAAGGCATACCGGATACAGGACAAGGTAAGGGGGGTCGGTTTTGACTGGGAAAATCCACGGCATGTGTGGGAAAAAGTTAATGAAGAACTTGATGAACTAAAAAGGGAAGTTGACAATGGTGCCTCCCGTGAAAGAGTGGAGCAGGAGTTCGGGGATCTTTTGTTCACCCTAATAAATTATGCGCGGTTTATAAATGTAAACCCCGAAAATGCCCTTGAAAGAACCAATAAGAAGTTTGTAAGGCGGTTTGAACACCTTGAGAGTGAAGCCAAAAGACAAGGTAAATCACTGAAAAGGATGAGCCTTGAGGAGATGGATCTTTTCTGGGACCAGGCCAAGGATATGGAAAAGGGTTCATCTTAGTGCCTTACCAAGGTAGATCTCAAAATCATAGAGAAACAGACCTGTTTTCTTTCCGGTTATATCAAGGTTTAAAGCTGCTTCTACTGCCGGGATTGACCTGAGTTCTTTTGAGATATTTCTTGTCAGAACATCATCACCGGGATTTTTAATAAGGAAAAGGTAGTCCAGGTTCCTGTGGTCTCCAAGCAGAGTGTTTTCGTTGCTTTTGTTCGACACCAGGAAATAACGTTTCATTAGCTGTGGCAGGTTATGGTGAAATACTGAAAACCTGCCAGGGTTACTGGTGTTGTCCGGCCGGAAGATAAAATCCTGCAGTCTTTTAAGATCAGTGTCAAGCTGTTTGTTTATAAGCCAGCAAAGCCGGTAGTCTTTTTGAGCGCAGACCACACCGGTTAGGGAGAACTCCGGAGTGAATTCAATGTCTAGCTTAAGCTTTCTGGGCATCTTAAGATTAGGGCTTTTGTGGTCCTGTGCTGTTTACAAAGGTAATGTAAAATATCAGCCGGTTTCAATATTGCCAAGGTGTTCTTCCCAGGCAATCCGGGATGCGCTCTGTTCCGCCCTTTTTATTGAGAAATCCTGCCCTCTCCCGGCAATCTCTTTATCGATCTCCAGTTCTATTGTGTAGAGTTTTCCATTCTTTCCCCTGTCATCCTCTTCCACAATGTTGAACTCCACACTCCTTTTCTCTTTCTGAGCCCACTCAATTATCTTGCTTTTAAAGTTTATGTCGCGCTGCATCAGTTCATCAATGTCAAGGTGGGTCTGGATTATCTGCTGAACGATTAGCTTTTTAGTGAAATTATAACCTTTATCCAGGTATACAGCACCAATGAAAGCCTCGAATGCATCACCCGGTATGCTTGATGTTTTGATGCCGCTGTCCCTGCTTGCCTGGATGAGCTTGTTTAGCCCGAGCTTACGGGAAAGCAGGTTGAGGTTGCTGCGGCTTACTATCCTGGACCTCATTTCCGTAAGAAAACCCTCATCCTTGAAAGGAAATTTTTTATAGAGGAAGTCTGCTACAACCGAACCCAGAACGGCATCACCAAGATACTCAAGCCGTTCGTTACACTGCCTGAAACCGTTATTAATGCGAGTTGCCGCTGATTTGTGCCGGAAAGCGAGTTCGTAAATTGCTATGTTCTTCGGGTAGTATCCGAAAATATTCCTGATAGCGTCAGGCAGTTCATTGCCTGATACCTTCCGTTTTCTTCTTAAAGGAAAAAACAAGCCCAAACCCTTGTGCTTATTGTTTAAACTTTTTGAAAGCCAAACATGCGTTATGCCCCCCGAATCCAAAGGTGTTTGAAAGTGCCACATCCACTTTCCTCTCTCTTGCCTTGTGGTAGGTAAAGTCCAGCTTATTGTCTATTTCCGGGTCATCGGTAAAATGATTAATTGTCGGCGGCACGATATCATTTTTAACGGCAAGTATCGTGGCAATCGCCTCGGCAGCACCTGCTGCTCCAAGCAAATGACCCGTCATTGACTTTGTTGAGTTTATGCTGATCTTGTAGGCATGGTCACCGAAAAGGCTTACAATGGCTTTTGGTTCTGCAATATCACCAAGTGGCGTGGAGGTTCCATGGGTATTGATATGGTCAACGTCTTTAATATCGAGACCTGCATCAGAAAGGGTATTTTGCATTACCAGTTTTGCGCCAAATCCCTCAGGGTGGGGGCTGGTCATATGGTATGCATCTGCTGACATTCCGCCGCCAATTACTTCGGCATATATTTTTGCTCCCCGCTTGAGAGCGTGTTCCAGCTCCTCGAAAATTATGGTTCCCCCTCCTTCTCCCAGCACGAATCCGTCCCGGTCCTTGTCAAACGGGCGGGATGCTGTGCCCGGGTCATCATTTCGCACAGAAATGGCGTGCATTGCGCTGAATCCACCCACCCCGGCTTCATTTATAGCTGCTTCAGAACCCCCGCTGACAAAAATATCTGCTTTGCCAAGCCTTATCAGGTTGAAGCAATCAATAAGTGCGTTAGCCGAGGATGCACATGCAGAGGTGGTAGTGTAATTAGGCCCCCTGAACCCATACTTTATGGAAATGTGCCCCGCCGCGATATCAGCGATCATCTTGGGTATAAAGAAAGGGCTGAACCTGGGCGGACCTTCACTTTTAGCATACCCTGAAACCTCCTTTAGAAATGTCTCAAGACCACCTATTCCGCTACCCCAAATAACGCCAACTCGATCCAGATCCACTTTTTCAGAATCAATGCGGGCATCTTTTATTGCCTCATCAGTTGAGACCATAGCATACTGGGTGAACAGGTCATATTTGCGAGCCTCTTTTCTTTCAAAATGATCGGACGGATTATAATTCTTTACCTCGCATGCAAAGCGCGTCTTGAACTCAGATGCGTCAAACCGGGTAATTGGACCCGCACCACTTTCGCCTCTTATAAGTGCCTCCCAGTATTCATTTGCTGAACTACCTATAGGTGTAAGAGCGCCTAATCCTGTAACGACAACCCTTTTAAGTTTCATTGGAATAAAATTTGTTTATTACCCTAATCTTAAATGGAGCCCACATGGGCCTATTGATCATTGACTGACAATAAAAACCCTGCATGTGGGCTCCACCTGAATAAATAAACTTCCTGATCTTACTTGCTGTCTTTTTCAATATAAGCAATAGCCTCTCCTACAGTGCTGATCTTCTCAGCCTGGTCATCAGGAATGGCAAGATTGAACTCTTTTTCAAACTCCATGATGAGCTCGACAGTGTCCAGGGAATCAGCACCCAGATCGTTTGTGAAACTTGCTTCGGGTGTTACTTCCTTTTCATCTACACCAAGCTTATCAACAATGATAGCCTTTACTCTTGTTGCAATGTCAGACATGGTTTTCTCCTTTTTTGGTTAAACAGGCTGCAAAGAAAAATATTAAA
>PWNY01000378.1 GCA_003557805.1 Bacteroidales bacterium
CTTCACGTCACGGTATGCTTCGGCATGGTCAGAGTTGTTCCACACATAATAAGTGCGTTTTTTCCCGTCCTTTACTCCCTTTATCTGACAACCGATGGAGGTCTGACCCTTATAGCCTTCGCCGAGGCTTGAAGGCTCGGGCAGCACTGCCTTGAGGAACTCAAGGGGCACTATGTCTACCCCCTTGAAATTAACCGGCTTGATGCTTGTCATGCCCACATCCTGCAGCACGTTAAGGTAGGTGATGTATTGCTTTCCGAAAGTCATCCAGAAACGTGCGCGTTTAAGGCTCGGGAAGTTCTTTACCAGCGACTCCAGCTCCTCGTGGTAGAGCAGGTACGACTCCCTCTCCCCTATTCCGGGGTAATCAATTTGTCTGTGTATCTCAAGGGGCCTGGTCTCCACCCATTTGCCGTCTTCCCAGTAACGGCCATTCTGGGTTATCTCCCTGATGTTTATCTCCGGGTTGAAATTGGTGGCAAAGGCCTTGCCATGGTCGCCGGCATTGCAGTCGACTATATCAAGGGTGTGTATCTCGTCAAAATAGTGCTTGGCAGCGTATGCGGTAAACACCCCTGTCACTCCCGGGTCGAAGCCGCAGCCGAGTATGGCCATTATCCCTGCATCCCTGAACCTGTCGTGATAGGCCCACTGCCAGCTGTATTCAAACTTGGCCACATCCCTTGGTTCGTAATTGGCAGTGTCGAGGTAGTGGGTCCTGGTTTCAAGGCAGGCATCCATTATGGTAAGGTCCTGGTAAGGCAGGGCCACATTCACCACCATGTCGGGCTTGAACTTGTTTATCAGGTTCACAAGTTCGGGTACATTATCGGCATCCACCTTTGCGGTCTTAACGCGGTCGCCCCCAATATCCCTTGCTATCTGCTCGCACTTTTCAAGGGTGCGGCTGGCAAGCATAATGTCAGAAAACACCTCCGGCAGGCGGGCAGCCTTGCGTGCTACCACATTACCTACGCCTCCGGCTCCGATTATCAATACTCTACTCATATCTTGCTGGGTTTTTGTAACAAAAATAATAAATCCCCGCAAAGAACATATAAAAAAGATATATCACCTCCAGAACAAATTACGTGATCTGCGGCAGCTAATCCCGTAAATGCACTCCATTGAATACCAGGGATATCAGCCCCCGCAACATAATATATTTTAGTTGTTTTATACTATCATTACGAGTTTATGACTTATGCTTTTTAAGAATCCTCTTAATGCCTTTTTCGACTCCCCGGCTATTAAGAAGTTCATCAATAATTTTTTGCAGATCGGTATGTGATAGTTGCCCTTTATGCTCTATTCCGCATGAATCATTTTTTTCTCTTAAAAAATCTATGGTTTCACGCTCCACATGATTACAGTCTACATATGAAACTTGCTTCAGGCCATTTGAAGCATTTGGTTGTAGCATAACCAATGATGTCAAATGGTATTTTACTTTTTCAATATGCTTAAGCCTTTTTTTCCATTGCGTAGTAGTTGCACGCATGGTTACCATCTCTTCTTCCTCTGAAACATCAAGAATTATAAAATAGTGTGGTCTCTTATCCTTATTAAGTATCTCGGGAGCCTGAAAATAATATACTGCTCCTGGTCTTAATTTAGTACCGAATAAGTCTCTTTCTGATTTGCTCATTTATGTATAATAATTTGTATCTTTGGTAGCTATTTATTTAAAGTAAATCGCTATTGTAAAGATACTGCCAAAATGAGTGGGGACTCCCTGCTTATTATTAACAAAAACGGGAAGTTATTAACGAAATAAGTGTTAAATATTTTTCTTAATTTTATTTATAAATTAGGTTACAACATACAAAACCATGCTAGGATTTAATTTCAAAAAATCAATCCAGGTTCTTAACTTCTTTGCACGCAAAGAAGGGGGCTCTATTAACAAAATGAAAGCCATTAAACTTATATGGCTTGCTGACAGAGCTCATTTAAGAAAATATGGAAGGCCAATTACTAATGATCGTTACTACGCCATGCAATATGGGCCAGTGCCATCCAATACTAAAGACTTATGCGAATGTGACAATATCTTTCTAGGTGAAGCTGAAAAAAAGGAAAGGGATAAATATATAAATCCTCACCATAATAACATTAAATATGATTCATTAAACGAAGTCAATGATGATTTTTTTTCAGAAACTGATTTAGAGATTTTAGATGAAATTTATGAGGTTTTTGGCAAATATGAACATTATTATCTAGCAGATAATATCTCCCATATATTCCCGGAATGGAAGAAACACGAGAACGAAATTATTAAATGCGGAGAGTCGAGAGTAGAAATGGATTACGAGGATTTTTTTGAAAACCCGGCAGAAGGAGATGGCTACTTTAATAAAATTGATCCTGAACTACTGGAAATCGCTAAATCCATATACAAAGAAACAACTACTCTTTACTCCTAGCTTTATAACCTTTTCTTCCTCAAGTAGCTACAAAATAATTCCGTTCACCTCAGGAATATAGCCTGACAACGTTTTTTGCTGTCTTCTGAATATATCACCTCCAGAAGCTCTCCCGGTCAAGGCTGCGGTAGTGTATCGCCTCGGCGATATGCACGGGCCTGATCTGATCACTTCCCTCAAGGTCGGCAATTGTCCGGGATACCTTTAGTATCCTGCCGTATGCCCTTGCCGACAGATCGAGCTTCTCCATGGCGGTCTTCAGAAGGGTACTTCCGGCACTGCAGGGGTTGCAAACCTTGTGCAGCATCCCGGTGCCTGCCTGTGCATTGCAGTATACCCCTTTAGCATCCCTGTACCTTTTTGCCTGTAGCTCCCTTGCCCTTACAACCCTGGAACGTATCTCCCTGATGCTTTCAGCCTGCTTTTTGTTTTTGAGTTCACTAAAGGGTACAGGGCTTACTTCCAGGTGAATATCTATCCTGTCAAGCAAGGGGCCGGATATGCGGCTGAGATATCTGCTCACCGCTCCGGGGGCACATACGCACTCCTTTGCAGGGTGGTTGAAATAGCCGCATGGGCAGGGGTTCATGGATGCAACGAGCATGAAGCTGGCAGGATACTCCACCCTGAAGCGTGCCCTGCTTATGATAACCACAGCGTCCTCCAAGGGCTGCCTCAGCACCTCCAGTACTGAGTGCCTGAACTCCGGCAGCTCATCCAGAAAAAGTACGCCGTTGTGCGCCAGGGATATCTCCCCCGGCGAAGGGGTGCTGCCCCCTCCCGCCATTGCTGCATGGCTGATGGTATGATGGGGGCTGCGAAAAGGGCGGGTGGTCATAAGGGATGTGTTGCGCCCCAGAAGCCCCGCAACACTGTGTATCTTTGTAGTTTCAAGGGCCTCTCTGAGCGAAAATGGAGGCAGCACACCAGGTATCCGCTTTGCCATCATGGTCTTCCCGGAACCCGGTGAACCTATCATAAGGAGATTGTGGCCACCGCTGGCAGCTACCTCCAGGGCCCTTTTGATATTCTCCTGCCCCCTTACATCAGCAAAATCGAGTTCAAAATCGCCAATGCATGAGAAGAACTCCCTGCGCGCATCAACTTTTACCTCCGCAAGACCTGTTTCCCCGTTGAAAAAACCTGCCAGCTGCCGGATATTGTCGATACCGTAAACCCTCAGGTTATTAACAACCGCAGCCTCCCTGGCATTGGCAGCAGGAAGCACCAGGCCATCAAAACCCTCCTCCCTTGCCCTCAGGGCTATAGGCAGGGCGCCTCTTACCGGCTGCAGACCCCCGTCGAGCGACAACTCCCCCATTATAAGGCAGCTCCCAAGCCTGCCGGCATTTATATGTCCGGTTGCAGCAAGAATCCCCATTGCGATTGTCAGGTCATATGCAGAACCCTCCTTGCGTATGTCGGCAGGCGCAAGGTTTACCACTATCTTCCTGTTTGGTATTTTGAAACCGTTATGTCTGAGCGCCGCCTCTATACGGTACTGGCTCTCCCTGACCGCATTGTCGGGCAGGCCGACAATAAAGAAGTTCAGTCCGGATTCAATGGAGACCTCAGCGGTCACTATTATTGCGTCAACACCCTGAATGGCGCTTCCGTAGGTCTTAACAAGCATATCCCGGGCTTTTGCCCAAAGATAGCCATGTTTTGCATTAATTTAA
>PWNY01000164.1 GCA_003557805.1 Bacteroidales bacterium
GGTTGATCACAAAGGCTCCCTGCGGGAGTTTTTGCAGGGTATTTCTATCCAGAATACCTTTTGTTTCAGGTGTTAGCGGAAGTAAGCAAATCAGAATATTTATATTGCCAAGAAATTCATCCAGTTGATCATAACCATGAAATCTTTTGTATTCGGTAAGCTTGCCCGGATTTTTACCCCAGCCCGTTACTGAAAAACCGCTGGATTGCAAAAATAAAGCTACATGGTTACCAATTGCACCGGTGCCCATTACGCCTATTTTTGCATCCCGAATTCTCATGTACATACTCTTTTTCCAGGTTTTTCGTTGCTGGTTATTGAAGTATTTTCTAAATCCGCGCATATGGCTCATCACCAGGGCCAGGGCAAACTCTGCCAGATCCTGCGACAATAGTGGATCAATAATCCGCACTATTTTAGTTTGCTCCGGAATATCAGGATCATTCATAATATGATCGACACCTGCACCCATCGATGAAATGCATTTCAGGTTTGGATATTCCTTGAAGATTCCTTTGGGATGATCCCAGGCAAGTGCAAACTTTACCTTTTTCTTATCCTTGATCTCTTCATGAGAAATAACTTCTATATCAGGACCTACATTTTTAAGTGCATCAATCCATGGTTGAATTTTGTGCACATTACTGAAAATGACAATCGACATATTATTGTTCTTTAGATTAACCATCTATACCTAAATGATTATTTCCTGAAAATCTTAACCTATACCTTAAGAAGATCTGATTTCAGGCAACTGAATTCTAAATTAACGATTATTACAAATCAAATATAGGCATTTTGCTCCTGTCTTGACTGACTTATCAGGTAAAAGAATAACAAATGGGGTATCTTAAGTATAACGGAATAGATTTCAGCCATTCTTTGTATCTTTGTAAAGAACTTTGTTTCCTTCCGGTACAATGCAATAAGAATACTTGCGTTTCTTTTATGGTTGCAAATAAACCGGCAAATAATACTTGTTGAATTATTTAATAATGCTGACGAGGTAAGGATTCCGAAAAAATAATAAAAAGCATTTTTATGAACAGATTATTTTTTTTTATTTTCATTTTCATTTTTTCCGGATGTTCTTCACTTACCCCATTGCAAAGGGGTAAGTTTATTGCTGTATTTCACCTGATTGAAACTTCCGAATTTGAAGATGCCAAAGAAATTATTGAAGAGATGATAGAAGATGAGCAGTCAGCAGAATGGGCAAGAACCTGGTATGCCAGAGGTTTGCTGGCTCAGAATGCATGGACAGAAGGAAAAAGAAAAAATGAAAGAAAAAAATTTGAACTCTATCCCGACCAGTTATATGTGGCCATTGAATCTTATGAAAAGGCACGTGAACTTGACACCAAAGGTCGTTTTGACCGGCAACTGGCGCCCCGGTATGTTTTACTGGCCAATGAGTTTCAGAAAATCGGGGAACAGCATTTTAAGGGAAAAAAATATGATGAGGCTTTCAGAGCTTTTGAACAGGCTCTGATTATAACCCAAAGTCCCATATTGGCAGTAAAAACAGAAAAGGACCTCATATACAATACAGCACTTGCAGCATATGAGAGTAAAAACATGGAAAAAGCTATTAAGTATTTTAGTAAGCTTAATAAGAAAGAATATTCTGTTAATGTTTCTCATTTATTATTTACGGCTTATCTTGAAGAAGGCGATACTTTATCTGCAGAAAAAGCCCTTACTGACGGAATAGAAAGATATGAAGAAAACAAGGAACTTATCCTGTTGCTTATCGATCTGCTTTATGAAAAGGGAGAAACAGAAAGGGCCCACAAAACCGTTGACGAAGCTGCAAAAACATATCCGGAAGAATATATTTTTCCTTTTACAAAAGGGTTGATTTATCAAAAAGAAAAGCAATATGAAAAGGCCATCAAATCATACAAGAAGGCAGTTAAACTTGCTCCTGATGAATTAACTACATACGTTAATATTGCCACTAGCTATTACAACATGGGAGTGGAGATTGAAGAAAATACACGTCAGATAAACAGTAGCCAGAGAGTGCAGGAAGAAAGAGCAAGATCTGAAGCATCTTTCGAATCTGCTGTTGAGTGGCTTAATAAGGCTTACGAGAAAAATACCGAAGATAATACAACCCTCATCAGGTTATATGAACTTTACAAATCCATGGGGGTTAGTGATAAAGTCAGAATTATGCAAGGGCATATAAACCCTTAACCTATCACATTAACCTTAATCTTAAATCCTAAATGCAAGGGTTAATCCCAGAAACTGCTTTAACTGCATTCTGGGTGCCTTCTTTGTACTTCCGTCAGGTAATTTTACCGGATCACCGGCACTATCCAGTACCGGAAAAAGGATATCATCATCATAAATGACATGTAAATTGAGCCTTATTCTCGAGTACCAGTTAATTTGTTTATCAAGATTAATTTCCCAGTCTACATCAATGTTCTTAGGTTTCTCAAGGTAACTTGAGAATAAACGGATGACATTATTCATATTCAATCCATCAAGAATAGTAATACTGTTTCTGATCACAAGTTGACCTCCCATTTCCTGCCTGGCGCGTAAATCCTTGTCAATACCAAATGCGGTCTGATTTATATTGGCCGTATCCAATACAAAGGTATTTCTGTATGACAAAGCGGAGAAGTTTATGCTCGTTTTGGGGAAGGGTTTATATTCAAGCCCCAAACCGATGGTGAATGTCCCGGGATTCAGGAATTTTGACACAACCACCGAGTCATTAGGGTAATTATAACCCTTAGCAAGCTGGGTTTTGCCATATAAAACTGAGCTGAAATCAATTTTATTACGCAATACCCTGTTATACTGAGAGTTGATTTCAATTTCATCGGTATTTGACCTGAAACCTTGTGCTTCTGTAACAATGGCACCATACCTTAAACGGCCGCTATTTGTCCATTTACTTTTGAGTTCCTTATTAGTGTATTCAGTACTTCCCCTGATATCAAGCAAACCAGCAATTGAACTTTCGCCCCCTCTTGACCAATTAGAAAAATAAGTCTGGTTCATGGTAAAAGAACTACCCAATCCATAGCTCCAGTAAACAGGAATCTCTTCAAGCGGCTTTAGAGTTGCCAGCGATCTTACTGGTGTATGTGTAGTAATGGGTATATCATCAACCACTTTTTTTTCTCTGCGCTCTACACTCACATCATCTTCCAGAACCAAAGACAAATCATACTTAGCAGGATTTCCAATCCATAGGGTTATAGAGTCATTCGCCTGGTTCCTCACCCAGAACCTGTATTGATCACTTTCTCCTGCACTGAGCCAGAAAGGTATTCTTCGCCCGTCAACATCATTCAGGTATAAAAGAATTGAATCACGCACTTCGTTATGAATATGAAGTGCCTGAACTGCGTATTTAAGTGAATCTGGCATTTTTTCATTGGGAACAATGAAAAACGGTGAATCTCTGTCTGCCAAAAACACCCTGAAACGCTCGCTAATAATTATTCCTGCAGAATCGGGTAAGAACCTGACACTTCTCCTGCTACCCGGGGGTAATAATGGAGGTACAATGCTGTCAGTATATACCTGATGCATCTGTAATCGCTTGGATTCAAGATAGAGTGTGTCAATAAAGACTTCTTTGATAGTATCGCGTGCCATTAAAAGCGAATCGATAAAATTATCCAGTTGGGGTATTATATCTTTATACCTCAGAGATATAATCATTGAATCAACCTGGTTCGTGATAATGGTCTTTTTTGTCTTGAAAGGATCCTTCTCCAGCGGAACTGTATCGATAATAAAAGTCGACTCGTTAAGCCACCTGAGTGACAGGGTATCACTACGGCTCAAAAAGGAGGGGCTTATCTCTATTGAATCATATTTAAAACCCATCAATCGTTTTCTCACACTATCCATTGGCTCATGATATTGATCAACCAACCTGGCTAGTGAGTGCTTCATAGTATCTCCGGCCGGTCTCCACAAGCTATCATTAACCAGCAGATTACTGATATATTCAGATGCTTCTGATGCCGTAAAAGTTATGGGTTGAACCGGAATTGTATCATTTTCTGCAAGAGATAATTCATCAACATATTGTGCGGAAACTTTAAATAGAGCAACAAACGCAAATAAAGATGTAAGAAAAACAATGCGACGCATATCAACCAATTTTGTTAGAATATCAAGGTATTATCTGAAATATAATTTTTGCCGCGGCA
>PWNY01000194.1 GCA_003557805.1 Bacteroidales bacterium
GAAAAAACTTATGGAAGCCATAGATGCCGAGGCTTATGAAAGGGCTTCCGTTATCCGCGACGAGATAAACAAAAGGAAGGCCCAAAAATAAGCTGTATGAAAAAAACCCTTATTTTCTCTGTAATGTTCCTGTTGATTGCGCCAGTTCTGATCGGCGCAATCGTGACTTATACGGGACAGGAAGACCCTGCTGCCGCCCAGGGCGGTCAGGAGACTGAAATAACCGAAGCCCGGGAGGCCATCATGGAGGAGGAGGGCATCGAAGAAGATCCAGCGGCACATTCAACCGTCGAGATACCCGACTACCGGTTCAGCATAGTGACCGTATTGAGAGGCCTGCTGGGAATGTTCGTGCTTATCGGCATAGCCTGGCTGTTCAGTGCCAACCGCAGGGCGATATCCTGGCGGGTGGTAGCCATTGGGCTGTCGGCCCAGGTGCTGCTGGCAGTAGGGGTACTGCAGGTACCACCGGTTCAGTTCTTCTTTGAGACAGTGGGTTCGGCCTTTGTGGTAATACTCGATTTTACAAAAGAGGGCACCGAGTTTTTGTTCGGTGAGCTGCTCGACACCGGCAAGTACGGATACATATTCGCATTCCAGGTGCTGCCCACCATCATCTTCTTCTCGGCACTCACCAGCCTGTTGTTCTACCTGGGTATTATCCAGAAGGTTGTTTATGCCCTGGCCTGGCTGATGACAAAGGCAATGAAGATATCCGGGGCAGAAAGCCTGTCGGTTGCGGGCAATATATTCCTGGGCCAGACAGAGTCTCCCCTCCTGGTAAAGGAGTACCTGCCGGATATGAGCAAGTCGGAGATACTGCTGGTAATGACAGGGGGAATGGCAACCCTTGCAGGGGGGGTGCTTGCCGCCTATATCGGCTTTTTGGGCGGTGACGACCCGGTACAAAGGCTGGTGTTCGCACAGCACCTTCTGGCAGCATCCATAATGGCTGCCCCCGGCGCGGTGGTTATCTCCAAGATACTATACCCCCAGACAGAAGAGATAAATGAAAAGGTGGAGATATCCAAAGAGGAGATAGGTGATAACGTTCTTGACTCCATTACCAATGGAACCGGGCAGGGGCTCAGGCTGGCTGCTAACGTAGCGGCAATGCTGGTGGTATTCATAGCCTTCATCGCCATGTTCAACTTCATAGTGGGCAGAATTGGTGACTTTGCCAACCTCAACCCCCTGATTGCCGAGGTAACCAACGGCCGTTACGAAAGCCTGTCGCTGCAGTTTTTGCTTGGCTACACCTTCGCACCCATCATGTGGCTTATCGGTGTTAGCCTGCCGGACATTACCCTGGTAGGCAGGCTGCTGGGTGAAAAGGTTATAATGACAGAGTTCATAGGCTATGTGAGCCTGGCAGAGCTGAAGGCGGCAGATGCCTTTGCCGATCCAAAATCGATCATAATGGCCACCTACCTTCTGTGCGGTTTTGCCAACTTCGCGAGCATAGGTATACAGATAGGCGGGATAGGCTCACTAGCACCCACACGCAAGGTGCTGTTATCGCAGTTCGGAATGAGGGCCCTGCTGGGCGGCACCCTGGCAGGCCTTATGAGCGCCACCATCGTTGGAATGATACTGGGCTAGCCACCCACAAACCATACAGTTATGCAGCAATACCTGGGTCTTCTGGACCATATACTAAGCAGCGGCACAAAAAAGAGCGACCGTACCGGAACCGGGACACTGAGCGTTTTCGGGCACCAGATGCGATTTGACCTGGAGAGTGGCTTCCCCCTGGTGACCACCAAAAAAGTGCACTTAAGGTCGATTATACACGAGCTGCTCTGGTTCCTTCAGGGAGATACCAATACGGCATACCTGAAAAAGAACGGCGTAAGCATATGGGATGAGTGGGCCGATGAGCATGGTGAGCTGGGGCCCATATACGGTGCCCAGTGGAGAAGCTGGCCCTCAGACAGGGGGGATATTGACCAGATCTCTATGGTAGTAGACCAGATCAAAAATAACCCGGACTCCCGCAGGCTGATGGTATGTGCATGGAACGTCGGCCAGCTGGAGAAGATGGCGCTGCCTCCCTGCCATGTGCTGTTCCAGTTTTATGTTGCCGGCGGCCGGCTGTCATGCCAGCTCTACCAGAGAAGCGCTGACATATTCCTGGGAGTGCCTTTCAACATAGCCTCATATTCGCTTCTTACCATGATGATTGCGCAGGTATGCGGTCTCAGGCCGGGAGAGTTCATTCATACCTTTGGCGACGCCCACCTCTACCTCAACCACATTGAGCAGGCAAGGCTGCAGCTAAGCCGGGATCCCAGGCCCCTGCCGAAAATGAGTTTAAACCCGGAAGTAACCGATATTTTTTCTTTCTCATACCCTGACTTTGAGCTTTCGGGCTATGACCCGCACCCGCATATCAAGGCCCCGGTTGCCGTGTAAGCTGCACTCTATTCCTACGAACAATAAAAGAGAGCCAACATGATACTTTCCATTATAGCAGCAGTAGCCAACAACAATGTTATCGGCAGTGAAAACCGCCTGGTATGGCATATGCCAGCCGACCTTCGGCATTTTAAGAAGATGACCATGGGGCATACAATGATAATGGGCAGGCTCACATTTGAGTCTCTGGGCAAGCCCCTGAAGGGAAGGAAGACAATAGTCATAAGCAGGAATAGCGATTATGATGCCATGGGCTGCCAGGTGGCGGGCTCGGTGAAAGAAGCCATAAAGTTGGTAAAGCACGAAAAGGAGGTGTTCATCGCCGGGGGAGCGGAGATATACAATCAGACCATCGACCTTTACCAGACAAGGCGGATGTATATCACCAGGATCTATGCAAATTTTGAGGGGGATGCATTCTTCCCCGATATCGATACCGGGAAATGGGAGCTCATCGACATTGAACATCATGAACCCGACGAAAAGAATATCTACCCTTACGCCTTTATGACATATAAAAAGATTAGCAGGCAAAGGGGGAAAACCACCTAACGTAAAACCTCTGTCTTCAGGGGCTCCTGCCTGGCGGCAGGGAAAAGCACATTATTAAGTATCAGCCGGTATCCCGGTGAGTTTGGGTACAGGTCCAGGTCAGTCGGCGGGTCACCCACATGGTGGCGGTAATCCTCCGGATCATGACCGCCGAGGAAGGTAAAGGTTCCCTGGCCCCTGCTTCCATGGATGTACCGGGCCTCATCCTTTGAACGGTTCTCCCCCAGTATTGTTACCGTGGGTTTTATAACCTCCTTGCGGAAAGCAGTAGTCTGCCCCATAAATCCCTTTATTACAGTCTCATGGTTCTGGGTGAGCATGGTGGGCACCGGGTCCCACTTTGCAGAGAACTCAAAGAGGGTAAAGAAATCGGATCCCTCATTGCGGCCCGTCTTCGGCACATCAATGTTGGACTTCTCGTAAATAACAGGATCGGGCACTATGGTGAAGTTCTCAAAGGCAAATGACCTGGAGAAATCAAGTCTCTCCTGGGCATCAGGATCGGGAGGGGTTCCGTTGTATACCTCATGAAGTATGTCGATTCCCTCTGCTGCAAGGGCTATATCAATGCTTTCGGGTGCCGAACACATTGCGAACATATATCCTCCCCCCTCTACAAAATCCCTAATTTTCTTTGCTACGGCAAGTTTGAGTTCCGACACCTGGGAAAACCCCATCCGCCTTGCAGTCTCCTCGGCAAGCCGCACATCTTCCCGGTACCATTCGGTATTGCGGAAGGCGAACCAGAACTTGCCGAACTGGCCGGTAAAATCCTCATGGTGCAGGTGAAGCCAGTCGTATAGAGGCAGAACACCGGAGAGCACATCTTCGTCATATACCTCATCGTATGGTATCTCTGCATAGGTAAGTGCCAGGGTCACGGCATCATCCCATGGCAGGCTGTTAGGGGGTGTGTAAACCGCAATGTTGGGTACTTTGTGCAAACGTATCTCTTCCATGTTCACCTCAGGGTCTGCTATCTCCCTAAGTATTCCAGCTGCCTGGACATCTGCTATTATCTCATAGTTTACCCCCCTGATTACCAGCTCCTCCTCGAACTCCCTGTGGTGTTCGAACATAAAGCTGCCGCCCCTGTAATTAAGAAGCCAGCTCACCTCGATATCATAGGTCAGCACATGGTAGGCGATCCCATAAGCCTTCAAATGGTTGCTCTGGGAGTTGTCCATGGGCACGAGTATCTGTGCACCAAAGGCAA
>PWNY01000402.1 GCA_003557805.1 Bacteroidales bacterium
CTTGGTAGGCAGTTGCCTGTTCTGTGCAATATTCCTGTTGTTGAAGTTGGTTATTCCAAAGTCCAGGAGTATATTGAATAAAAAAGAGAAGTTAAAGACCGCAAAATAGAAACCGTACTCCCCGGCCCCAACAGTATTCTGGACTGTACGGTCAATGCCAAGAATCCAGAACGGCTTGATCATAAGGTTCAGGACCAGCAGCAATACCAGGTTTTTAACGAATTTGCCCTGCATAAAGTTTAGGCATTGACAGTTATAACAGCTGAAACAAAATTATAAACTTTCGTATTGAGCCAGAAAAAAGAAGCAGTTTATATTCCCTGAAATGATAAATAGATAACGCTGGATTATAGGAATATATTTAACGGGAATTGTATTAATTTTGCATATTATTTGCAGCAGATAAATAAAATCACTAAGCCTGCGTTATCAAAGGGAATAAAACATTCCGGCAATGAAGTTTAAAGAAGGTGACAAAGTATTGTTCCTGAATGAGAAAGGTGGTGGAACAGTAACACGGGTGGTGGATGACCAAATCGTTCATGTGTCTATTGAAGAGGGGTTTGAGATACCTTATGCCGTAGGAGACCTTATAAAGTCAGATGCCGGCATTGAAAGGGATACCGGGAGAAGGTCTTCCGCACCGGGATCAGATGACACGGGAACCCGCAGCCCCCTTATGTTGCTTACCCATCAGGGCAGCAGCATCCGGGAGGGGATCTACCTGTCAATGGTGCCGCGCAACCAGGAAAAAGTGCTGCATACACCACTGGATCTCTATATACTGAACCACACCGGGTATACCCTGTGTTTTGCTCTCTTTATCAACAGTTCAGGAAGCTACAGGGGAATACTGAGCGGCAGCATTGAGGCCAGCTCCAAAAAACATATAGGCAAGGTTGAACGCACAGAGATAGAGGATTGGA
Organism: Bacteroidales bacterium; assembly: GCA_003557805.1. Classification (GTDB taxonomy): domain Bacteria; phylum Bacteroidota; class Bacteroidia; order Bacteroidales; family UBA7960; genus PUPG01. The sequence continues at coordinate 927 of PWNY01000402.1, forward strand.
AAAATGCATTATTGCAGGCTGTTTTCTATAAAAAGGGAAAGACGGAGATAATAGCGCCTGTTTCGGAACATATAGTTTTTAAACCGGTTAAGATATACAAGGAAGAGAGCTTTGCCTTCTCCCCGCTGATAAACCAGAGAGCATTTACCGTTGGTATCTGGAAGCGTGAAAATGAAGATTGATTAAAAGGATCATTTGATTATTAACGTTCTTTGAAAGAGGCAGGCCGTCCTGTCGCGTTCTGCAAGCTTGCAGGATGAGGAAAGTCCGGGCAACACAGAGCAGCATACTTCCTAACAGGAAGCCGGGTTGCCCTAAAGGGCAGCCTGAGAGATAGTGCCGCAGAAAATAACCGCCCGGTGCCGGTTTACCGGCACGGGTAAGGGTGAAAACGTGAGGTAAGAGCTCACGGCCTGTCCGGGTGACCGGACAGGCGGGTAAACCTTATGCGTTGAAAGGTCAAATATACCGGGGGCTGAGGGTTGCTCGCCCGATCCCGGAGGGTAGACCGATTGAAGTAATGCGTGAGCATTATTCCAGATAAATGACAGGAGGTAACCATAAAGTTGCTACAGAACCCGGCTTACAGGTCTGCCTCTTTTTTTCTTTAGTAATAAAAACATGAAAAAAAAACCTCTCTTATTATTGCTGTTGGCAGTCATAGCCTTCCTGCCGGCAAAATCCCAGCAGACAGCTGTTTACGATGAACCTGATGCCATTTACAGGCAGGCCCTTGAACTTTTTGAAAAAGAAAAGTATGGTGCTGCCCGTGAATTGTTCCTGAAGTTCAAGGAACAGACCGGCGACATAAAGGATGAGCTTTCGGCCAATGCAGCCCTGTATGCTGCCATATGTGCAACGGAATTATTCAACCCGGACGCCGAGTCGATGCTCAGGGAGTACATGGATGAGCACTCAACTCATCACGGGCAGAAACTCGCCTGGTTGCATATGGGAAATATAAACTACAGGGACAGAGACTATGAAGAAGCTGTCAGATGGTACGGCAGGCTTGCATCGCGTGACATACCCGGAGGCAGGCGCACCGAATTCCTGTTCAGGAAGGCCTACAGTAATTTCATGACAGAGTCATACAACTTTGCCATGCAGCTTTTCAGCCAGATAACTGACACCGGTTCAGGCTACTATAACCCGGCAAGGTACTATTACGGACATGTTGCCTATCTTACCGGACACTACGAGGATGCAATGGATGCTTTCACTGAGCTGACCGGAGACCGGATGTTCGGGCAGGTAGTGCCATATTACATAGTGCATATATACTATTTGCAGGGCAATTACACCGGCTTGCTTGAAGAGGCACCCCGCCTCCTTGCAGAAGCCAGCCCGCAGAGAGCTGCAGAGATCAGCAGGATGATAGGTGAGGCGCACTATACACGGGGAGAGTACCGGGAGTCAATATCACATCTCGAGGATTATATAAACCATTACAGGGGCTCGGCAGGAAGGGATGATCACTACCAGCTGGGCTACGCCCTCTATATGAACAACAGGTACGATGAGGCGGTGCCACATCTTGAAAGGGCAAGCACCGGTGATGATGAACTGGCACAGAATGCATACTACCACCTGGCATCGGCCTATATAGAGACAGGGCAGAAACGTTTCGCACGTAACGCCTTTTTGCAGGCGCACCAGATCGGGATTACCGAGGAGATTGCCAGGGAGTCACTCTTTAATTATGCCATGTTGTCATTTGAGCTTTCATACGACCCGCATAACGAGGCAATACTCTCTTTCAGGCGCTATATTGAACAGTACCCCTCCTCTCCCAGGATAGAGGAGGCATATGCCTATCTTGCCGACCTTTACCTGACCACCCGTAATTACAAGGATGCACTTGAATCACTTGAGGAAATCCCACACAACACATCACGCTTAAGGGAGGCTTACCAGAGGGTAAGTTTTTACAGGGGCGTGGAGCTTTTCAACAACAATGACCTGAGGGGAGCCATCAGCCACTTTGAAAAGACACAGCGATACAGGGATAATGCCCGCTTCTATTCAGCGAGCCTTTTCTGGACCGGAGAGGCATATTACCGGACCGGCCAGTATGACAATGCCAGGTCGTCATTTGAAAGCTTCTTGTCTTCCGAAGGGGCAAGATCACTTGATTATTACAGCCAGGCACACTATTCACTAGGTTATGCCCACTTCAAAAAGGAGCAATACAATAATGCCATTCCTGCCTTCAGGAACTTTATAAATGCAGGGGGAGGTGACGCCAGGATGCTTAACGATGCCGTTCTCCGTCTTGCTGACTCCTATTTTATAACCAAACAGTACCAGCCGGCCATGGACCAATACAACAGGGCAATAGGCATGGGGATCATCGATAGCGATTATGCGGTTTTTCAAAAGGGTCTTGTATATGGCATTACCGGAATGTACAACGAAAAGATATCCACCCTGCAATCCCTTTTAAACCAGTATCCAGCTTCATCCTATGTTGATGACGGCAAATATGAAATTGCAAACACCTGGTTGTTACTTAACAATAATGCCAGGGCAAAGGACTATTTTGCAAGAGTAATAGAGGAACATCCCGGGAGTTCATATGCGCAGAGCGCCAAGCTAAAGACAGGCCTTATTCATTATAATGAGAATGAGGATGAAAGAGCACTGGAGGTGTTCCGGAGGGTGGTCGAGTCCTATCCGGGCACAGCCGAGGCGGAAGAGGCGCTGGCTGCCATGAGGAATATTTACGTCGACCTTGACAGGGTGGATGAGTTTGTAAGGTTTACTGAAAGACTGGGCATTGCTGACATTAGCAGGGCCGAAGAGGACTCTCTTGTTTACCAGGCAGCGGAGAACAGGTATATGCAGGGTGACTGTGAAGGAGCAGTTACCAGCTTCAGCAACTACCTTGAACGTTTTCCTGACGGGGTTTTTGTAATAAATGCCCACTTCTACCGCTCCGAATGCCTCTTCAGGGCCAATGAACATCAAAGGGCCCTTGAGGGTTACCGTTTCGTAATAGAAAACCGAAGGTCAAAGTTCCTGGAAAACTCCCTTCTCAGGGCTTCAAGTATTGAATTTGCACAGGGCAACTATGACCAGGCCCTTCCCTATTACGAGAGGCTTCTTGAGTCTGCCGAATACCCGAACAACAGGCTGGTTGCCAGGATAGGAAAGATGAGATCCCTGCACAGGCTTGAAAGGCCCGGTGATGCAATTGAAGCTGCCAGGGAGGTGCTGACCGAAAACAGGCTCTCACAGGACCAGCAGCAGGAGGC
>PWNY01000163.1 GCA_003557805.1 Bacteroidales bacterium
ATACCAGGGTATAAGGAACAACGCCAGGAATGGACTTGCCGTGGTACCTGTAGAAAGGGATGCCTGCGGTGGTTGTTTTAACAAGATCCCCCCGCAGCGGCATCTGGATATACGCCTTCACAAGAAAATCATAGTCTGCGAATACTGCGGAAGGGTGCTTGTAGATGATGTGATAATGGATATAGTAAAAAAAGAACAGTGATAAAAAATAATCACTTAATGTAAATGAAGTTTCAGGGGGTCTTTTGTGGACCCCCTGTTTTGTTCAATACCTCCAGCCAAATGTTATCATATATGTTCCTGATGTGAACTTCCTGTCGGCTACGGGAGGGGCCCAATTGTCTCCTGCCAGTCCGTAGTCAGCAGGGTTGTTGCTGTCGAGCTGGTACAGGTAATAGTCTTCTGAAAAGAAGCTGTGTGTATATGCAAAGTCAATAAAGTAGTTGCTTTCGCGTACACCAAAACCTGCTGACAATACCGACCGCTGTGCATTATTTACACCGTCTTTGTATGGGTTGGAGTAGTAGCCGTAACCGGCACGAAGAATAACCGGATCGAGCCTCAGCTCACCGCCGGCCCTTACAGCATGCTGGGCAGTAAAAGACTCCCTTATCGCCCTGTTCTCTTCAGTAAAGAGGTAATCACTGCTGCGCAAACGGCTTTTTGTGTAGTCTGTATATTCGTAGTCAATGTTCAGCAGGCCCTGTTGCCCGAAGATAAAACCAATGCTACCAATGGCCTTAACAGGAGTTGTAAGTTCATAATCAAACCTGCCGTCGGGTGACTGGGCAGCATCAGTGTCGTAATCAAGGTTCAGGTCGCTGCGCATACTTGAGCTGTAGCTGTCTCTCAGATCATAAAAAGTTGGAGAGTGAAATGCTCCCCCCAGCCTGACAAAATCTGTTACCCTGAATATGGCACCGAATTTGAAATTATATCCGCTGCCTGTGGTCTTGAAGTTGTTTCGGAATGTCATTGAGTTGAAAACCTCATTGCTCCCCTCAACATCCTGTTCATGAAAGACACTTTCTTCTTCATATGATATGGAAGGAAAACCAACGGTTGCGCCAAGATATAACCTGTCATTGTAATTTGCTCCCATGCTAAGTACAAACTCTCTTACCGAACCTGAGGTGTTGGTTTCCTGGAATTGGTCTACCCCATGCAGCATATCGGTAAAAAAACCTTCGTCATCTTCGCCGATAAGCCAGGTTTCGTATGCAAGCTGTGTTGAAAAGGGATCCAGGTTATCCACGCTCCCTTCTCTGTTGGCTTGCTGTAAAATTCCGGCCATTCTGCTACTGTATGGATTGAACCCGCTTGCGATCCACCTGCCATTGAAGTTGTTGTAACGGTTTATTCCAAGACCTATATTGACAAACTGCCAGCCTCCGTCATCAACCTGGCTTCCAACCGGAAATGCAAGAACCAGACCGAGGTTGTTAAGGTTGAAACTGTACTTCATCTCATCTTCGTAGGTGTTAAAATATTCGGTTTCAGAATAGCTATGGTGAAGCAAAGGAGTGACTGTAAACTCCGATCCGCGGTATATCCCGATCCCCGCCGGATTTATTCCAAGGGTTGAAAAATCGCCACCCAGTGCACCGAAGGATCCTCCCATGCTGGCAAAACGTGCTGTACCACCCGGAAAAATCTGTGAATACCTGAGCGCATCAAGCTCATTTTGGGCAAATGTATATTGTAGTCCGGCTACTAAAACTATCACTGATAAAAGAAGCTTTCTCATTTTTACCGAGTTTATTATTTAAACAAAAACCTCCCGGCTTTTTCCTGATAAAGAGGGGACCGGGAGGTTATTACATTATATTCAGTATGGTTGTAAAACACAGGGTTTACCGGCTCCTTCCGCCTCCACTGGTTCTTGTTGTTCCTGAGGATGAACCGCTGCTGGTGCCCCCGCTGCTCCTGCCTGATGATGATGAGGATGAACCGGTTCTGACACTTGTTCCGGTACTCCTGCTTGATGATGAGGAACCGGTTCTGACACTTGTTCCGGTACTCCTGCCTGATGACGAGGAACTGCCTCCAACCCTTGTGTTACCAGTAGACCTTGTATTGGCCGGTGTCCTGACTGAGGAACTACCCTGTGAACCTGTTGCCGGACGGCTTGGTGGTGTATAACTCGGGCGTCCTCTTTCAACACGGGTCGGCTGGGTGGTTGTACTCCTCGCAGGAGGTGTTGCCGGCTGTGCCCCAACCTGCCTTGACCCTTCAGTTCTGCCCGGTGTTGTTGCCGGACGTGATCTTTGGGGAGTGCTTGGCTGCTGGTAGCTGGGTGATGTATAAGACCTTGGAGGCGTATAATTGGAACGGTCATCTTCTGACTGTCTTTCATGAGTTACCTGCTGCGGGCGGCTATAACGCTCCCTGGAGGCAGCCTGATAAGATTCTATTGTCCTTGCAGGCCTGTATCCCTCACTTGCTTCCCTTTCGCCGGAAGCAGTTGTTGCCCTGTCAGGTTCTCCTGTTGTATTGCGTACACTTTCACGAACCCTGTCTTCAATATGGTTGGTGGCACCACTCTCTCTGCCAGTCCTTTCGCGTGATGTTGCCTGGCCAATTTCAGCTACCTGACGTCCGTCTGTCTGTTCAGCAGACCTGGTTGCTGTGCGTGCATTATCACCTGTTTCTATGATCTGATTATCGGCCAGCACCTGCCTTCTGCCATCTTCATTACGCACTGTCCTTGCTTCGAATGCTTCAGCAAAGCTCTTTTCTCCGGTGCGCTGAGTACGTCCTTCAAAACCGCCTGCGGTGGTACTTCCGCCTGAACCTCTCGGGCCATAATAGTAATCAGCAGTACGTTCAAAGCTATTATAAAAATAATCCCTGTAGCCCCAATATCCTCCGTAACGGTAATACGAGTTATAAAAACCTGTATTGTATCCGTGCCAGAATCCTATACCGTAAGGGTCGTAAGGAAATCCAAACCAGGCATATCTGTGGTAATGCGGATAGTGCCTGTACCTCCAGTAAAACGGACTTGGATAATAACCTCCAAAATACATTGGCGATCCGAGGTAGAAGCCCGAATAGTATATGCTCATCCCGTAATAGAAGGGATCATACATATAGAAGTACATATTTGTGAAGAATGGGTCATAGTACCTGAAGTTGTTATAGGGCCTGTGGAAACGCCTTATCCTTGAGGCATAGGCAAAATCATAATAGTCGCCATAGTAATAATTGTTGACTATCACCATATTACCCTCTTCATCATAATAGTATTCAAGTGTATCAGAGGCTTCCTCCTGCTGGTTTTGTGCATAACCGTCGTAATGGTATGCATCAGCTGATGTGCCAACTGTGTGGCTTTGCCCTGCGGGTTCAGCCCTGTAGTCTTCAACGACTTCTACTACTCTTCCTTCACTTCTTGCTTCATTTTGAACTGGCTGCTGTGCGCTGCCACCCCTTACTACCTGAGGACTATAATAGACGTCGTCATGATCACTTGCCGCATAATAGGTTGTTGAGCAACCCGTTAATGCAAGGGCAATTAGTATGCCGGAGAATTTGAGCAGTGTTTTCATGACTTTACCTCCCGGTTGTTTGTTTATGGTTTATACAAAGTTAATAAGTTAACCCGACTTTTTTGTTAATTTTGCGCCATTGGTTTCTGACATAAAAATCACAAATACTATACCAAAACACAGTTATGGCTAAAGATTTTTCTACCAGAGAAGAAAATTATTCTAAATGGTATAACGATATCGTACAGAGGGCAGGGCTGGCTGAAGCTTCTGCCGTCAGGGGATGTATGGTAATTAAACCATACGGGTATGCAATATGGGAAAAAATGCAGGCTGCACTTGACAAGATGTTCAAGGATACCGGCCATTCAAATGCCTATTTCCCGCTGTTTATCCCAAAATCCTTTTTCAGCCGTGAAGCGGATCATGTTAAGGGTTTTGCAAAGGAGTGCGCCGTGGTTACACATTACAGGCTGAAAAATGACCCTGACGGGAAAGGCATTGTAGTAGATGAAGATGCAAAGCTTGAAGAGGAGCTTGTGATACGTCCGACGTCTGATCCGTATCATTCTCAGGGGGGGATGGCCGTACTGAAGGGGGGCCTCGCCCCAGACGGCAGCGTGGTGAAGCAGAGCGCGGTGAGCGATCAGATGCTTGAAT
>PWNY01000146.1 GCA_003557805.1 Bacteroidales bacterium
GGCGGCTTCGGTGGCTTCGGTGGCACAACTGGCAGGCGTACCACAAGGCGCACCAATAGGGGCACAAACCTAAGAATAAAGGTTAAACTTACACTGGAAGATGTACTTAAGGGTGCCGAAAAACGTGTAAAGGTCAACAAGTATGTCTCCTGCTCATCCTGCAGGGGTACCGGTGCAAAGGGAGGTAATGCCTTCAGTACTTGTTCCACATGTAATGGCGCAGGAAGGGTGACCAGGGTTGCCAACACATTCCTGGGCCAGATGCAGACAACCTCGAGCTGTCCCAGCTGCGGTGGAGAAGGACGAACCATTGAGGACAAGTGTTCCAGCTGCTATGGTAACGGTATCGTTAAGGACCAGGAGGTTATCAGCATTAATATACCCCCGGGAGTTGAGGATGGCATGCAGTTGTCAATGAGCGGAAAAGGTAATGCTGCACCCAGGGGCGGCATAGCTGGTGACCTTATAATCGTTGTGGAGGAGGTCCAGCATGACAGACTGATACGGGACGGTATGAACCTTCTGTATGATCATCACATCAGCTTTCCGGAGGCAGCACTTGGTACTACAATAGAGGTCCCGACCCTTGAGGGCAAAGCGCGTATCAAGATAGAACCTGGCACCCAGCCAGGCAAGGTATTACGGCTCAAGGGTAAGGGGGTCCCATCCGTCAACTCATATGGCAGGGGCGACCTGCTGGTGAACATAAATATCTGGACACCACAGAAGCTTACTGCAGAGGAGAAGGAAATTCTCAACAAGCTGCAGAGCTCAGAGAACTTCACCCCAAAACCAAAGAAGAGCGATAAAAGCTTCTTTGAAAAGATGAAGGATGTGTTCAACTAAGCTGCTGCCGTCATGAAAACCCTGCTGAAAGCAGAAGATATAAGCAAGAATTACTCCAACCACCGTGCATTGAACAGTGTCAGCATGGAGGTGCCCGAACAGAGTATTTTCGGCCTGCTGGGACCTAACGGAGCCGGAAAGACCACGCTTATCCGCATTATAAACCAGATAATAGGACCTGATACCGGCCGTATCACCCTTGACGGCGAGGCTCTCAGGCCCCGTCATGTCCACCAGATCGGTTACCTGCCTGAAGAAAGGGGGCTTTATAAAAAGATGGAGGTCGGGGAACAGGCCGTTTATCTTGCACGCCTGAAGGGGCTCAAGGGTAATGAGGCCAGGAAAATGTTAAAGCAATGGTTCAAAAGATTTGAACTGCTGCCATGGTGGGACAAAAAGGTAGAGGAGCTGTCCAAGGGGATGCAGCAGAAGGTACAGTTTATAATCACTGTGCTTCATCGTCCGAAGCTGCTGATATTTGATGAACCTTTCAGCGGCTTTGACCCTATCAACGTTAACATACTTAAGCAGGAGATACTTAAGCTCAGAAATGACGGAGCCACGATAATATTCTCCACGCACAATATGGGATCGGTCGAGGAACTTTGCGACGATATTGCCCTTATAAACAAGTCAGAAAAAATCCTTGAGGGACCTGTTGACCAGATCAAGAAGCAGTTTACAAGCAGGATCTATGAAATAGAGGCCGCTGAAATAACAACACCCGTTGAAGGAGTGCTTGATGAAAGGTTCAGGCTTATTTCTTCGAAACAAAGAAACGGTGTATATAAGTTAACCATACAAATTGATGAAAGATGTGGGACAAACGACCTTCTTTCTGAGTTACTACCCATATTACAGCTGATATCCTTCAGGGAACTTACACCAAGCATGAATGATATTTTCATAAAAAAGGTTACGGGGGTGTTCCCGCAGGAAACAGGCAATGTTGAGAGCGATGCAAGTTAAATACCCAAAGCGATGAGTAAAACCGCAACGATAATAAGAAGGGAGTTCCTCAGCCGTGTAAAGAAGCGTTCCTTCCTTGTAATGACCATTATAGGTCCGGTCCTTATGGCGGCAATTATAATCGTGCCTGTAGTTGTGGCGCAGATATCCGACAGCGATTACCAGATTGCCGTGGTGGATGACTCCGACCTGTTTTACGAAAGCTTCGAGGATAAAGATAACTTAAAGTTCACACCCCTGGGCACTAACATTGAACACGCGGTACAGATGATGCATGACGGCCGCTTCGATGCGGTGCTCCATATTCCTGAGATTGCCTTCCAGGCTCCCTCAAGTTTGAGGCTGTTTTCAGAAAAGAGTGTTAACATAAACGCCCGGATACATGTTGAAAATGTCCTGAAACACGAGTTCGAGAGCCTTAAACTTGGTGCAGCAGGGATTGATGAGGAGATACTCCGATCAATAGAAACCCCCATACGCATACAGGCAATACGTATAAAGGATGACGGTGAGCTGATCACAGACTACCCTGAAATAAGCATGGGGCTTGGTTTTGTCAGCGGATTCCTGATATATATATTCATATTTCTTTTCGGCTCCCAGGTACTAAGGGGAGTACTGGAAGAGAAAACCAGCCGGATAGTTGAGATTATAATCTCATCTGTAAAGCCTTTTCAGCTTATGATGGGGAAGGTGATCGGGATTGGGCTTGTAGGTCTCAGCCAGTTTTTAATCTGGATTATTCTTACAGTCGCCATCGTTGGGACATTCCAGCTGGCGGCACCGGATATGTTCAGGTTCACACCGGATGAGCAGGTATATATAACCGGTGCACAGGCCCTTAATGCCGAAGAGATTGAAGCAAGAAGGGAGTATGTCCAGCAATATGATACAGTTGCCGGCCAACTGATTGAAGGACTGTCTGCAATCAATTTCCCGGTGATGATAATTTCATTCATCTTCTTCTTTCTCGGGGGCTACCTGCTATATGCCGCACTATTCGCTGCTATAGGCTCGGCTGTTGACAACGAGGCAGACACCCAGCAGTTCATGCTGCCGGTAACAGTACCCATGCTGATCTCGATAATTATGGCACAGATGGTGATCACAAACCCATCAGGCCCAGTCGCTTTTTGGATGTCAATGATCCCGTTTACATCACCTGTTATAATGATGGTAAGGATACCATTTGGCGTTCCCTACTCAGAGATATTTTTGTCGGCCGCACTTCTTATTGCAGGTTTTATTGCAACAACTTTTTTGGCCTCCAGGATATACCGGACAGGCATACTGATGTATGGAAAAAAGTCCAGCTACCGCGAGTTATGGAAATGGATAAGGCATTCGTGATAAAACTGTCCTATATTTGTAAAAAACCTCCGCTATGCCCAGAATATTAGTAGTAGATGATGAAAAAAGCATCAGGAACACCTTGCAGGACATACTGGAATATGAGAAGTACGAAGTAAGCCTTGCCGAAGACGGTCCGGAGGCACTGGAAAAGTTGCAGGAGGGCCCCTTCGATGTTATTCTGTGTGATATTAAGATGCCAGGAATGGACGGCATTAACCTTTTAGAAAAGATCAGGGAGGCCGATCCGGATGCGACCGTTGTAATGATCTCAGGTCACGGCACAATAGATACTGCCGTCGAGGCAATAAAGAAAGGGGCTTATGACTTTATAGCCAAACCCCTGGATCTAAACCGCCTGTTGATCACCATACGCAATGCAATGGACAAGAGCAAGCTTGTTACAGAGACAAGGGTTCTTAAAAGGAAGGTCAATAAAACCTACGAAATGATAGGGGAATCTGAGGCCATCAAAAGTATCAAGGCAATGATAGAGAGGGTGGCCCCTACTGATGCCAGGATATTCATAACCGGTGAGAACGGGACAGGCAAGGAGCTGGTCGCCAGGTGGCTTCACGAACTAAGCAACAGGGCAAAGGGACCATTTATTGAGGTTAACTGTGCGGCAATACCTTCTGAACTGATTGAAAGTGAGCTGTTCGGTCATGAGAAAGGCTCATTCACAAGCGCCGTGAAACAGAAGAAGGGAAATTTCGAGCTGGCAAACGGCGGAACTATTTTCCTTGATGAAATCGGGGATATGAGCCTGGCCGCCCAGGCCAAGGTTTTGCGCACCCTCCAGGAAAACAAGATAACGCGGGTTGGGGGAGAAAAAGAGATAAGTGTTGATGTCAGGGTAGTGGCGGCAACAAATAAAAACATCCAGAAGGAGATAGAAGATGGTAAGTTCCGTGAGGACCTTTACCACCGCCTTAGCGTGATCCTCATACACGTACCCAGCCTTAAC
>PWNY01000105.1 GCA_003557805.1 Bacteroidales bacterium
CCCTGTCGGTTAAGCGCAACCGGCTGTAAAGGTCATAGATCACACTCAGGACGCTGCGGTCATCGGGCTGCTTTTCATACACCTTGTCAAGCCAGGTAACCGCAGACTCATAGGCGGCCTCTGACTTTATCCTCATTTCATTTACCTCGGCCTGGTTGACAAGGGTTCTTGACTCTTCATCTATCTCCACGCCAATGTTATAATAGCAGGTGGCAATGTTAACATAGGTCATAAGGTGCTCCGGGTCCCTCTCGTGGGCATCGAAATAAGATAGCACAGCATCGTTGTACCTTCCTGTCCTTTGGTATATCAATCCTTTGGTGTAATAGAGATTATGGTTGTCAGGGTCATTTGAGATGGCCTCCCTGAGAACATCCAGGGCAGCTGCTTCATCCTGGTTATCTGCCAGAAAATCAACCAGCAGCATTATTATTTCTTCATTATCATCGTACTTCCCTACTCCCTCCATAAGGACTTTCCTGGCAGCATCCTTATCATCCTGGGCCAGCATTGTCTTGTAGAGTAAATGCGTTGCATTTGTAGAATGTCCATGCCTGTGGAGCTTTCCAAGGTGCTTTTCGGCCCTGTCCCACTGCTGGCTCTCATATGCCGCAAGTGCTGTATTGTAAACCAGGCTTTTGTCTTCAGGGATTGAAAGTGCGGGCATGCGCGTTATTAACAGGGCATGCTCAAATGCCTTCAGTGCCTGGTTGTAATTTCTGTTCCTGAACTCCCGCTCACCGAGCCTCTGAAAGTCGTTGGCAAGTTGTATATACCTGGGCTTTAGCTGACTCCTTGTCCTGTCATTACCTGATAGCTCATGGTAGCGTTCGAAGGATTCAAATATAACATACAACTGGTCCGTGTATAGGTTCTGATTTCTGTCCCGGTATGCCGTCTGGGCAAGCACTCCCCTAAGATGCCATGTTCTGGGGTATTCTGAGAACTCACCACTTTCTATCATCTCTTCAATAACAACTTTAGCATCCGCATAGTCACGGGTTTCTGTAAGATGATGCACTGTAAGGAACTTACTTTTCTGCAATGGGGTAAAAACACTGCAACCCCCGGCAAAAATAACCACCAATATTAATACCAGCCTTTTCATCAAACTCAAATATTTTATTTAAACAAGGCCACCGGGATGCTTGTAAATGCACCCGCTGAATAAAATTAACGCATAGCGGTATGATAGATTGTATTGATACACCCTAACCTGCAAAGATAAGAATAAGCTGAGAGCTGGCCGCAGAACAGGTTTTTATTTCCTTAAAATTTTATTAATTTTGTAAGGATATTCATTAGCTAACTTTATTAAAACATTCCACTGCTATGAAAACCGCCTGTAAAACAGTCCCCGGGTTTTTCCTCGCGGCAATTTTTGCACTGCTGGCAACCGGCCTCACATCCTGTGAACAGGAAGATTCTGAACTGATAAAGAGCCTCGATAATGAATTATACGGCAGGTGGGAGCTTCCCTATGGTTCCAGTGAAAGAGTAACCGGTTACACATTTTTCGGTGATGGTACTTCTATCCAGACAATCTACGGTCAGGATGTCGCCCGGCACTGGAGGGTTGAAAGCGGCAGCCTAATATTTTACGTGGACGGGGGAGAGGAGTCTGAACCCCTAAGGTACAAAGTGCATGGCCAACAGCTGTTTACCTGGTCTGATGAGCTGGGAGACTGGGGTGCGCCAATGACAAAGATCAACTGATCAACAAAAGTTTCCCTGCAATATTAAGTCTCCACTCACATATAGTTTTATACAAAACGCGGCATCTGACTGCGCCGGTCACTTATTAATACTAATACAAATACAAAAAACCAATCAATGAAGACTTCCAGCAAAAACAGCAGTGTTCTAATTACTTTTTCTTTCCTTACAATCTTTACCCTGGCCCTTGTTTCATGCGAGGATGACAATGACACACCCGGCGATCTTGACCCTGACCTTTTTGGCAGGTGGGAGCTTGTTGATTCATCGGGCAATATTACCGCTTACACCTTCAACAGCGACGGCACCGCAATTCAGACATTAGGTGAACACGAGTATAACTGGAGATGGAGAGTTGAGGGTGACACCTTCATACTCTTTGTCGATGGGGGGCAGGACTCAGCCCCGATCAGATACATGATAGAGGGAAACCAGTTGTTTTTGTGGTCTGACGCAATCCAGGACTGGGGGGTTCCGCTTACGAAAGTGTCTTAACAGACAATAAGGCTTTAACTTGACTGAGCTTTTTTTACCTCCTTAAACGGGATGGTAAAGTAGAATGTGCTGCCCTTGCCAGGGACAGACTCAACCCAGATCTTCCCGTTCATCATCATTACATATTCACGGGCAATTGACAGCCCGAGACCAGAGCCTTCGTGAGCGCGGTTCATATCGGTTCTGGCCTGCACAAAGCGCTCGAATATTGCTTCCAGCCTGTCGGGGGGAATTCCTGTGCCGGTATCTTTTACATAAAAGACAATATTTTTTTCCTCTAAATAACTTCCGAACTCAATACTGCCTTTGTCGGTGAACTTTATGGCGTTCTTAAGCAGGTTTATTAGCACGGCTTCGGTTTTATGCCGGTCGGTCCGCACGGCCAGGACCCTGTCGCCTTCATGGCCGTTAATTATGAGCTTAAGGCCCTTTTTGTCTGTCTGGGGCTTGAAGAAGGAGTAGTAGTATTGCAAAAGCTCACCGAGGTTAACATCGGAGTAACTGACCATCGTCTGCCTTGATTCAATCTTTGAAATTTCAACTATATCGTTTATTGTATCAAGCAGGCGGATAGCGCTGCGGTTCACAATATCAATATAGCTTTCCTTCTTGCCGCTTTCCAGGTCCGGTTCCCTTATAAGCTCCAGAAAGCCCATTATTGCATTCATAGGGGTGCGTATCTCATGGCTGACATTGGCAAGGAAGGCCGACTTGAGCCGGTCACTCTCCTCGGCACGGCTTTTTGCCACCCTCAGGTCATGGATAAGCTTTATCCTGTCGGTCATTTTCCAAACATTGTCCATAAGCAGGGACAGCTGCCTTACGTCAGAGGCATCGTAATCCTGCTCCTTGTTTGCAACACCCGCGACCGCAACTATGCTGCCATCAATGGATACGGGTACCGTCATAAACTTCCTGAGCGGGACATGGCCCCCGGGGGTTCCTTTCCTGTATGGATTACTGTTAAGGTAGTCGTTAATGATTATGGGTTTTCTCTGCCTTACCACCTCGCCCCAGCAACCTGTCCTGTCAAGGTCGTAAACGGTTTCAGGCTTATCCACCCTGCAATCATCCATTACGCCGCTTGACCAGGTGTTCAGTATAAACTGCTTTTTCTCTTCGTTGTAGAAATAGATATACCCCATCCTGCTGCCGGTCAGTTCAACTGCTTCATTTATTGCAAAATCCAGGAGTTCCTGTATGGAAACAAAGGGGAACTGTGTGATCCGGAGCAAACTCTCCAGCCTCTCATTGTTAAGCTCCGCCTTTTTTTTCTGTTCCAGCAGCCTCTTCTCATTCTCCCTTTGCCTTGTAATATCCCTTATTATCAAACTGGTTCGTAGCTCACCCCTGCTGTTTTTAAAAAGTGAAGATGTAACATCGGCAGGAAAGATTGTACCATCCTTTCTTCTCAACCTTAGCTCACCCCTGGCCTTCCCCTCCTTTTCCCTTTTCTCAATAAGCTCCAAAAGTCGCGGGTCCTCCAGGTCAACAAGCCCGTTTCGCCCGTTTTTGATTATCTCCTCCTCCGTCATCCCAAACATCTCACAGGCAGCCCTGTTTGCAGAGATTATCCTGCCATCGGGGATGGTCAGCAAAATGGCGTCAAGGCTGTTGTTCATAAGCAGCCTGTACCTTTCCTCGCTATGCTTTCTTTTCAGGCTCTCCTCCCTCTCCCTGGTAACATCTATGAAAATCGTCGAGAATGACTGCTTGCCAATGGAAAAGGCGTGAACATTATACCACCTGCCAAGGGGCTCGCTGTATTGCTCAAAAACCTCACTGCCGCCAGTGTGGACAATCTTGCCATAATAGCCAATCCAGTCAAACTCCCCCTTGGTTATTTCAGGAAGCACCTCTGTTACTGTCCTGCCAATAACATCCTCCCTTGAAAGA
>PWNY01000077.1 GCA_003557805.1 Bacteroidales bacterium
CAAGGTAAGACTTGACGAGATACCGCAGTTCTACAATGTGCTGCGCGGCTATATGTCCCTGGTGGGCCCCCGCCCCGAGCGCCAGTATTACATTGACCAGATTGTCAAAAAGGCGCCGGAGTACAAGCTTCTTCAGAAAATAAAACCGGGTGTGACAAGCTGGGGGCAGGTTAAATATGGTTATGCTGAAAACGTTGCGCAGATGATTGAGCGATTAAAGTATGACCTTCTATACCTGGAGAATATGTCCCTGGCAGTGGACTTCAAAATACTGATTTATACGGTACTGATAATTATCCAGGGCCGGGGTAAGTGATTCACAGCAAACCCTGTTCAATAAGCTGAACTATCTCCTCTATCATCTGGTCTTCACCGTGGGGGTCGTACTCGGTCTTCAGGTTGTAACCGAACAGCCTTCCCAGTGACTGCCAGAACACGGCAGAGAAAGCCCCCCTGAACTCCCTGAGGATATCATAGGAAGTGTGTTGTGTTTCCCGGTCAATAAGCTTTATGAGAATCACCCCCTGAGAAAATGTCAGCCTTTTAAGGTCATCCTCAAAACTGTTCCTGAGCTCCTCTTCAGCCTGTTTCGTGAACTCCCTTCTCTCCCTTTCAGTTTCAAGCTGCATCAGCTGCTCACTGTACCTTCTGAACATGGCACCTGCAACCCGGGCATAGGGATACACCCTCTGCACATTCCTTACTGTTCTGTTGTAACGGTATGCCTCAAGCATGTTCCTGAACTCCCTGGCAGCCACTACATCCACGGGCGGAAGATCTATAATTACAAGGGTGTCACCATTGATGACCCTCGCAGAATATGTCTTTCCACGTATATACGAGACATCCTGTGCAGGCAGGCCCTTAAAACCGCTTGCAAACAACAGTGCACATAAAATTATTATTGTGCGGACCATAGAAAAAAGCGTTCATTTATTGGTGAACGCTTTAATTTACGAAAAATTTCAACATGTTTGAGGCTGGTTTATGAAGCCGCCCTTAACCTGCCGAGCCGGGCTTTTTCAAGGCGTTGCCGTGCATATTCCAGGGTAAGGTTAAACACCTCATCACTGCTTTCAGCCGATGGAATATCATACATTGCATCCAGCATGATTGCCTCGCAAATAGATCTCAGACCCCTGGCGCCAAGCTTAAATTCAATGGCCTTATCAACAATATAGTCAAGTACTCCTTCCTCAATGACAAGCTTCCTGTTATCCATTTCAAAAAGCTTAATGTATTGCTTTACAAGTGAGTTCCTGGGTTCGGTCAGGATTTGTCGCAGCGCGTCCCTGTCAAGGGGGTTCAGGTAGGTCAGCACAGGCAGTCTTCCGACCAGCTCAGGTATCAGCCCGTAACTTTTAAGGTCCTGTGGTGCAATATATTGCAAAACATTATCCCTGTCAATACGGCCCTTTTTACCGGCGCCGTATCCAATAGCATTTGCCTGCATCCTAGCCATAATCCTCTTCTCAATCCCGTCAAATGCTCCACCGCATATAAACAATATCTTCTGTGTGTTTATCTGCACCATCTTCTGCTCCGGGTGTTTCCTTCCACCCTGGGGAGGAACGTTTACCACAGCGCCCTCAAGAAGTTTGAGCAGGGCCTGCTGTACACCCTCACCCGAAACATCCCTGGTAATTGAGGGATTATCAGATTTCCGGGCAATCTTATCCAGTTCATCGATGAAAACAATTCCCCTCTCGGCAGCAGCCACATCATAGTCAGCAACCTGCAACAACCTTACCAAAACACTTTCGACATCCTCACCCACGTATCCGGCCTCGGTAAGTACGGTTGCATCAGCAATACAGAAAGGCACTTTCATCATCCTGGCTATTGTGCGTGCCATTAAAGTCTTACCGGTACCGGTCTCCCCTACCATCACAATATTTGACTTTTCAAGCTCTACATCATCGTTCTGATCCTTGCCCGAGGTATCGTGGTTTATCCTTTTGTAATGGTTGTATACAGCAACGGAGAGTACCTTTTTGGCATCCTCCTGGCCTATGACGTACTGGTCAAGGAATTTCTTGATCTCGGCAGGTTTGAACAGCTCAAATGAGGGTATACTCTTTTTTTCCTTCAGCACCCTCTCTTCCTCAATTATTGACTGTGCCTGCCCCACGCACTTATCGCATATCTGGGAGTCAATACCGGATATAAGAAGGCCAACCTCTTCGGAGGGTCGTCCGCAAAACGAGCATTTCTTTTTTTCCTTTCCCATCTGGTGTTATTTTCTCAGGCTTTTGTTATTCTGCCTTTTTGTTTGCAAGCAGGACTTCATCAATCATTCCATACTCCTTTGCCTCTTCGGATGTCATCCAGAAATCCCTGTCTGCATCCTTCCATATTTTGTCGTAGTCCTGCTTTGAATGCCTTGCGATTATCTGGTAAAGCTCCTTTTTTATCTTCTGTATTTCCCTGGCAGTGATCTCTATATCGGAAGCCTGACCCTCGGCACCTCCCATTGGCTGGTGAATAAGTATCCTGCTGTGCTTAAGGGCAGTCCTTTTACCGGCAGTGCCTGCACTTAATAATACCGCACCCATTGATGCGGCCATTCCGGTACATATCGTAGCCACATCGGGGGCTATGTACTGCATGGTGTCGTAAATGCCAAGCCCAGCATATACAGACCCTCCAGGTGTATTGAGATATATCTGTATATCCTTTTTCGGATCAACAGATTCCATGTAGAGCAACTGGGCCTGGATTATATTGGCAACATAATCATTGATCGGAACACCAAGGAAAATAATCCTGTCCATCATCAGGCGGCTGAATACATCCATCGTGGCAACATTCAGCTGCCTCTCCTCAATAATGGTCGGGCTGATATAATTACCATATACAGATTTGTAATCATGCATGGTAATGCTGCTTATGCCCCTGTGCATTGTGGCATACTTCTGAAAATCATCATTTCTGCTCATGATACATTATTTTTTGTTTTCTGATACGGGTTCTTCTGCGCCCTGTTGCTTCTTGTATTTCTCGGTTACCAGTTTCACAAAGTCATCATAACCGGTCTCTTTTGTATTCAGCGTTAGTTTTTCCCTGAAAAGCTCAAGCAGCTTCTGATCAAACAGGTGATCATATACCTTCTTGACCTCATCCTTGTTCCCGGAAATGTTCTTAACATACTGGTCCAGAATTTCCTGAGGAACATTTTCCTGGCCATATTGTTTTAGCTGGGCCTTAACAAAATCCTCCAGCTGTTTGTTAACCTCCTCGGGTTTTACCTCAATTCCATGCTCCTTGATCAGGTAATTTTCTATAAGCTGCCACCTGAAGGAATCAGAGAACTGGTCAAATTCATTTTCAATCTTTTCCTCGGTCAGCTCCTCCTTGTTCGTATCAAGAAGCCATTTCTTCAGGAACTCCTCCGGCAGATCCAGGGTGGTAACCTCCAGTAGTTTTTCCATTACAGTATTTTTAAAATGCTTGTCGGCATCAGTCTGATACTGCCTGCTTACCTGCTCCCTTACCTCTTCCCTGAACTGTTCTTCGGTCTCAATCTCCTTTTCCGGAACTGCCTTTTTGTATAGTTCAGCATCCATCTCTGCCGGTTCAACGCGGCTAATGCTCTCAATTGTAAAACGAAACAGCGGCCCGTAATTATCCAGCTCCTCCTTCTTAACACCTATCATTGCAGCAGCCTCTGCATCCTGTCCAACCGACTTCTTAATGTCAAATACAAGGCTGTCTCCTGGCTTCTTGCCAGTTAACTCCTTTTTCAGCTCCTCATCCCTTATATATTGGATATATACGTTTGATTTGTGTTCGTGGCCTTCAGCCTTTGGGGTATCCTGGCTTTCCATCTCAACGAACTCACCAAATACAACATCCTCTGTCCCGGTCACTCCGGGATTGGTCATCTTGCCATACCTCTTCCGTATGTCCTTTATGTAGTTATCAACAACATCATCCTCTACCCTGATCTTGTGGTAATCAACCTCTATATCCCCGCCGAGTTCAAGCTTGATCTCCGGGGCAAGCCCTATATGGTAGTGCAGCTCAAACTCCTTTTGATTTTCCCAGTCTATCTTGTCTGCCTGCTGCTGGTCCGGCAGGGGGTTGCCAAGCACATTCAGC
>PWNY01000323.1 GCA_003557805.1 Bacteroidales bacterium
AGGTATCTGTACTAGAAATTAGGGTGATGCCGCCTTTTTGGCTTACTGGTTGGGCTATTGGTATTTACGCGCTTCTGACAGGACTTTCGCTGTTCTTCTTATACAGGTATACCATTAATATCGGTAAGGCCAAGGCGCTAGTACTGCTTGAAAGGAAAGAGAAAGAGGCACAGGAAGAACGCTCCAGGTTCAAGCTGGAGTTTTTTACCAATATAGCACATGAGTTCAGGACCCCCCTTACCCTTATCATAGGTCCTCTTGTAAAAATGCTCAAAGACAGGAGATCTGACGATAAATTCTGGGCCAGGCTCGAGAACGTAAATACAAATGCAGGGAGGCTCCTGTCGCTTATCAACCAGTTAATGGGCTTTCGGAAAATTGAACTTGGAAAGGAGAAACTGTATGTAAGGCAGGTTGATATTCAAAAATTTGTTAGAGATATCTCTGAGGCCTTCATAGATCTGGCCGAAACCAGGGATATTGATTTTTGCTATGATATAGAGGGTAAAAGAACAGGCTGGATCGACCCCCAAAAGACAGAGCGAATG
Organism: Bacteroidales bacterium; assembly: GCA_003557805.1. Classification (GTDB taxonomy): domain Bacteria; phylum Bacteroidota; class Bacteroidia; order Bacteroidales; family UBA7960; genus PUPG01. The sequence goes on from PWNY01000323.1 coordinate 549, forward strand.
CTTTTTAACCTCATTTCAAATGCCGTCAAAAACACTCCAGCAGGCGGAATGATATCAGTCTCTGTAAGGTATTCAGAAAACAGGCTGAAAAATGGTGTTATGGCAAATTGTGTTGAATTCCGGGTCACTGACAGTGGGAAGGGGATTGCACCTGATAAACTTGACAAGGTGTTCGATGTTTTTAACCAGACATCATCTCCATACGGCCTGTATCCAGGCTCAGGTATAGGCCTGGCCTATACCAGGAACCTGGTGAACCTGCATAAAGGCGATATCAGTGTTCAGACAAAACCTGGCAATGGTACCAGGTTCAGGTTCTGGTTGCCCCTGGAAAAGGAAGTTTACTCTGACGATGAAATATTCAAAAGCGAAAACGGATTCAGGTTAAACATTGACGAAATGATTGCTCTTGAGATACCTCACCTGAAAACTGGTTCTCAAAAAGCAGTCTCTGAAAGGCTTTCTGTACTTGTAGTAGATGATGACCATGAGATACTCGACTTTTTAAAAGACTTTTTGAGTGAAAAATTCAGGGTCAATGTCGCACAAAACGGCCTTGAGGCACTTGAGCTGACCAGCAGCGTGAACCCCGACCTTATTATCAGCGATATAATGATGCCCGGTACTGACGGGCTTGAGCTAACAAAAAAGATCAAGTCAGACTTTTCCACCTCACATATTCCAGTTATATTGCTAACTGCAAAGACCCAGGTTGAGGATCAGTACGAGGGCCTTTTGACAGGGGCGGATGCCTATATTGAAAAACCATTCTACCCGCATATATTGATCCAGCTTATCGATAACATCTTGTCAACCAGGAAAAACAATATCGAAAGGTTCAAAAAGGAAGATGGCTTTTCACCTGTGGAGATGGCCAGATCAAAGTCGGATCAGGCCTTTTTAACAGAACTGACCTCAATTATAATGCAAAACCTCGACAATCCTGACCTGGATGTCAAGCTATTACTCTCTGAAATCAATATCAGCCGTACCCTTCTACACATGAAGCTCAGGAAGATAGCCAACTGTTCTGCGACGGGGTTTATACGGATAATAAGGTTAAAGGAGGCAGTAGCTCTGCTGCGCTCAGGTGAATACACTATATCTGAGACTGCATATGCTACAGGTTTTTCCAGCCCTGAATTCTTCTCTAAACGCTTCAGGGAGTTTTTCGGACAGCCCCCCAGTGAGTATCTCAGACAGCTTCAATAACTTCCCTGATCAAACCTGCCCTTCCGTATTTTCTTTTTTTTCATTGTCCGGTGGAAATGTTTTCCCTCTGTTCTGTTTTGAACATACTGACAGGTTTTTTGAACATGCTTTCCTGAGTTTTCCCTTTTCATGTTGTTGATTTGTATCTGAGGATTTTACAAAATACGGCTGGAAAACCCCAGTGTGTTGTTCACTGCAGTTTATTATCAACCATATAACAATTTTTAATATGAGGAAAAATACAATTGTCTCAATATGCATCGGGGCAGGGGTGCTTGCTTCCTGCCAGGAAAAAAGAGAGCAAACACAACAGATGCCGGATGTTCTTTTTATTGCAATTGATGATATGAATGACTGGGTTGGCTGCCTTGGCTGGAAGGAGGGGGTTATGACACCCAATCTTGATTACCTGGCTTCTCAGGGGGTTCTTTTTACAAATGCACACTGTGTGGCACCGGCATCCTCTCCTTCACGTGCAAGTGTGTTTACAGGTGTTTCTCCAAGCACCTCGGGTGTTTACGTTAACCAACACGACTGGAGGGATTCCCCGCACCTGGAAGATGCCATCACTATTCCTGAGTATTTCCGGGAACTGGGATATAGTGTAAAAGGCGGCGGCAAACTGTTTCACGGCTTATGCTGGATACAGACTGCATACGGTGTTGATCAAAATGATCCGGACCTGTGGGATGAATACTTCCCATCAAAGGAAAGATCTCTACCTGAAACTTACTGGCCCGAATCTGCAACCATAGACAATGAGGGAACTGTCAGATGGACCAATATTGCAGGACCAGATACTGAGAACAGGCCGTCCTACTTTTTTGATTATGGTCCTTTGGGTGAAGATGAAGACTGGGCGGATTACAAGGTGGTTGACTGGGCAATCAGTGAGCTTAAAAAAGATCATGACAAGCCGCTTTTTCTGGGTGTGGGAATATACAGGCCGCATATACCCTGGTTTGTGCCACAGGAGTATTTTGACATGTATCCGCTTGACGAGATAGTGTTGCCGGAGACCAGGGAGGATGACCTGGATAATATCTCTGAGGTTGCTTTAGGATGGCTCCGCCGTGGCTGGCAGCATTGGATGATTGAAAATAATGAATGGGAGAAGGCGGTGCAGGCTTATCAGGCTAGTATCAGCTTTTCTGATGCAATGCTGGGCAGGCTTATTGACGGTCTTAAAGAGAGTGGAAAATTTGACAATACGATCATTGTTCTGTGGTCGGACCATGGTATGCACATTGGTGAAAAGGAGCACTGGGAAAAATTCACCCTGTGGGAAAGGTCCACCCGTGTTCCGATGTTATTTTCAGGTCCTGGTATTGAGTCGGGTAAGTCATCCGGTGAAGCGGTAAGCCTTCTGGATATTTTCCCGACCCTGGTTGAACTGACAGGCAATGAACCCTTCCAACAGCTTGAAGGAGAATCCGTAAAACCACTACTGGCAGATCCTTCTTCCTCCAGGACCAGGCCAGCGGTTACAACCTGGCATTACCGAAATCATGCAGTAAGGGATAACAGGTGGAGGTACATTCAGTATCACAACGGGGATGAATAGTTGTACGATCATCATTTCGATCCTAATGAGTTCGACAACCTGGCAGGTGATCCTGCCTACAGGGATATTATGGACTCACTGGGGCAATGGATACCTCAGGTAAATGTCGATCCAATATACTGACAATGTTAATCCAAAAACAAGAGGTACAATGTATTTTAATAAAAAAATGATTGTTGTTAAGCCCTTATTATTTAGCCTTTTGCTGTTTCTGAATGTAATATTCCTTCGCGCTGATAGCGGAGGCATTTATGAAAACCCATACCAGCTGCTGACTGCTGAAGGTATAGTTTTCCACGATATTGATGGTAGCGGTGTTTTTAATCATGAAGTTGATATACCACTTGAAGGGGTAGCTGTTTCCAACGGAAGGGAAGTGGTCTATTCGGGCAGTGACGGATCTTACCTTCTCCCTCTCCGTGACCCATCTGCAATCTTTGTGATAAAACCCGCTAACTGGACGGTTCCCACATGTGAACTGAATCTTCCCAGGTTTTATTACTTCTACAATACTGGGAAATTGTCGGGCGACTCTTTTGAAGGTCTTCAACCCACAGGTAGCTTACCTTCCTCTTTGGATTTCCCTTTATACCCCAGCGAAGAACCCGATGCTTTTGAAGTACTGGTGTTTGGTGATACCCAGCCCAGGGATGACAGGGAGATCCACTATATCGCACACGATGTGGTTACAGAGCTTATTGGCAGTGATGCAGCATTTGGTGTCACACTTGGTGATGTTGTATTCGACGATCTTGACCTATATGATCATATAAACAGAACAATAGCAACTATAGGTATACCCTGGAGGAATGTGCTTGGAAACCATGATATCGACTTTTCTGCTGATGATGACACCAACGCCAGGGGAGCATTTTACAGGACTTTCGGCCCTTCATACTATTCTTTCTCATACGGGACCGCACATTTTATTGTACTTGATAATATCAGGTGGATCACAGAAGGCAGTGAACGCTATTACCGCACAGGACTTGGAGAGGATCAGATGACTTTCCTTCGCAATGAGCTCACCCGCACCGGCAATGACACACCGGTATTTATACTTGCCCACATCCCCTGGTATGGCCCGGGCGGTGGTTTTTACTGGCAATATGAAGAGGAAAGGGATGAGCTGTATGAACTACTTGCTGAATATCCAAATTCTGTTTCCCTGGTGTCGCACCATCACAAACATTATCACCTTTTTCTGGACCGTGAACATGGCTTCCCGGGGGAGGAGGCCCACCATATGATAAGTGTAGGTTCAGTCTGCGGTGCATGGTGGACAGGAGTGCCTGATGAGTATGGCATACCTCATGCAATGATGTCTGACGGAACACCTACATCATATACAAAACTTCATATAGATGGTGGCGACTGGAAGTTGGGTTGGAAGGCAGCCAGACGGCCTTCTGACTTTCAGATGCATATACATGCTCCTGACAGAGTTACCCTGGACCAGCTGGTGCAGACAACTGTTACTGCAAATATTTTCAATGCGCTTCCTGATGCCACGGTTCGTATGAGGATCAGGGGCGTAGGTGATTGGAAAAGTATGCAGAGGGTGCGCAGGAACGATCCAGTCAGGGTTGCCGCACTGGAGTGGGAAGAAACACTTAGTGAGATCTCCTGGCGGCCACTTTCAGGGCAGCGAAATTATGGGCATATCTGGGAAGTGCCTCTTCCTTCTGGGCTGCAGCCGGGGGTCTATGTAATTGATGTGCAAGCCAGTGACATGTGGTGGAACTACAGCGGAAGCAGGATAGTCCGGGTAGAATAGACAAGGCTATTTATACACCCAATTAATATAGCTATTTCAGTTAAACATATTTTCAATAACAAATCTTTAACCGCCTATGAAACACATAAAACAAAAGAGGTTGATTCAACCTGGCATGCAACTATGCAAAGGCACTTATTATCACTGTTCATTTAAATCAAAACAACATGAAGGACAAATTGGATAAAAAAATCAATCGCCAGCGGTCAAAAGCCATTACGGATATTATATCTGCCGCAGTAGTGGTTTTAATGGTTTTTGTCGCAGGATTAACCAGTTCATTTGGTATCCCTGCTGGCATATCAGCAGAGGTTCCCCTAAGTGAACTAAACAACCAGCAACAGCAAAGGGAGGTATCGGGTGTGGTTACAGATCAGAATACCGGTGAAACCCTGCCCGGGGTCAGCGTTTTTATCAGGGGTACCAACATAGGTACTGTCACTGGTATAGATGGCCGATATTCAATAAATATAACCGACCCTGACCAGGTCCTTGTATTCTCATTTGTAGGGTATGCTCAGCAGTCAGTGGTAGTGGGAGACAGAAGAAATATTGATATTGAAATGGCTGTCTCTGCAGTTGACCTTGATGAAATCGTTGTTATTGGCTACGGTACTCAGCGCAGGGGGGATATCACCGGCTCCGTATCGAGCGTATCGAGAGAAGAGTTCAGGGCGGGAAGCGTAAGGGATGCCGCCCACCTTATACAGGGTATAACACCGGGGCTGAATGTTGGTGTTACAAGCGGGGATCCGACAGCCGGAACCACTGTTTCCCTGAGGGGGATTTCGTCACTATTGGGTGATGCAGAGCCCCTGGTTATCATTGATGGTGTGCCGGGTGATCTTAAGTCGGTAGCACCCGAGGACATTGAATCCATAAACATACTTAAGGATGGCGCGGCCGCTGCCATATACGGAACAAGGGGCAATGACGGTGTTATACTGATAACCACAAGAACGGCCGAAAGAGGTGTTTTTGGTATAGAATACAATACCTACCTGGGGACCCAGGAAGCCTCAAGGACACTGGACTTTCTCACTGCTGCCGAAATGAGGCAGAAGATAAACGAAGGATACGGGTTTTACGACTATGGTTATGCTACCGACTGGCACCAGGCAATAAGCCGTGATTTTCCACTTCAGCACAATCATCATTTGTTTGCCCAGGGAAGCACGGGAGAGTCTGACTATACCCTGTCTGTGAGCTATAAGGACTGGGAGGGGCTCTACATTAACTCAAACAATGAGGAGCTTCGTATGAGGGTTAATCTTAACCACACCATGTTTGAAGACAGGCTCAGGCTGAACGTGAACATGACTACCAACCGTCAGAACCATAATGCCGGTACTGACTGGGGTGGCAGCTTCCGTGATTATACATTCGCTGACGCTTTGCTTTTCAATCCAACGGCCAGGGTTACCGATGATCAAGGCAACTGGGAGGAAGATCCTGAAGGTTACGGACCGAACCCAGTAGGAATCCTTTCGGAAAGTATAGGAGATGCATCGATAAGGGATATGCGCCTGTCTGGAAGTCTTAACTTTCAGCCTTTTGAAGGACTGAATATGAACCTGCTCCTTTCAAACAACATAAGGAGAAGTTCCTATACACATGAGAGGACCTTTAACCACCATTCAACCGTTGTTGGAGGGGAGAACGGATATGCCGCCCAGGGCAACAACAACCGGGAAACCTTGCTAATGGAATTTACCACAAACTATGAATTTTCCATTGAAGACCATAAGTTCACTGTGCTCGGTGGTTACAGCTGGCAGGAAACTGTATGGGAATCGGTTCATGTCAATAACTGGAGGTTCCCGTTAGATTTGCCTCTGCCTCAAAATATCGGACTGGGTGATGCTCACTCGGCCGGCCAAAGCAGGCTGCAGTCAAGCAAATCCATGTCGAGGCTTATTGGATTTTTCGGACGTGCCAATTACAATTACGATAACAGGTATATGGTTATGGCAAGTGTCAGAAGAGAAGGATCGTCCCGCTTCGGTTCTGACCACCAATGGGGTACCTTCCCGTCAGTTTCAGCAGGGTGGAGAATTAGCCAGGAGCAGTTTTTCAGGGATGCAGCTTACTCGGATATCTTCGATAACCTAATGCTTCGCGTGGGTTACGGAGTAACAGGGATAGAACCTATAAACCCCTATCTGTCGCTTACCATGCTTGATTTTAGTGGCAGGGGGTTTTACGAGGGACAATGGATGTTCGGTCTTGAACCTTCACAGAACCCCAATCCGGATTTGCGCTGGGAACAGCAGCAGGAGATAAATATCGGCCTGGAGTTTTCGCTTTTCAACTACCGCCTTGGTGCTGAATTCGACATATACCGCAGGAACACCAAGGATATGCTTTGGAACTTTGCCGTTCCGGTTCCGCCATATTTATATCCTGACATGCTGATTAATATTGGTGAACTGGAAAGCAAGGGCTTTGAAGCGCATATAAAGCTTGTGCCGGTGAGACCCCGCGACTTTGAATGGAGAACGGATATTGGGTATTCTACCAACGAGAGCAGGCTTGTGGCTCTTGGCACCAAGGACTTTGAACCCGAGCGCGACTTTTTCTATACAGGACATGAGGGACATGCCCAGCTCAGGGCCGGCACACACCGTGTAGAACTTGGTGAAAAGATCGGTAATTTCTGGACATGGAAAGTTGTTGATATTGACAGTGAGGGTTTTTGGATCGTAGAGGATAAAGACGGGAACCATATACCATTTGCAGATGCAACAACAGATGACCATATGGTAGTTGGTAACGGTATACCGGACTACTACATAAACTGGAACCACCAGTTCTCATACAGGCAGTTCGATCTCGGCCTTAATATGCGTGGAGCCTTTGGCTTTCAGGTGTTCAACCATACCTTCATGCGGGTTGAGAACTCCAACATAACCACTCATAATGTCCCAAGGTCTACATACGACAAGGTCTTCGGGAAAGCAGTGATGCGTGATTCCCCAAACTTTGTGAGCTATTACATCGAAGATGGTGATTACTGGAAGATAGACAACATAACTCTTGGATATAATTTCCGGCCTGGCAGAATTGAGTTCCTGAGCAATGCAAGGATATATTTCTCAGTTCATAATGCCCTGACAATTACCGGTTACAGGGGTGTTGACCCGGAGGTTAGACATACAGGCCTAGACCCTGGCAAAGACAGTATGGGAAAGTATCCGACTATGCGGTCTTTCATTATTGGTGCAAACATTACAATTAGGTAAACAAAAAAATATATCACCATGAAGAATATTTTTAAAGTTTTTTTAGTACTGGTTTTCCTTACCCCTTGCCTGTTTGTTTCTTCATGTACTGATCTTGAAGAAGAAGTATATACCGGCATAAAGGCGGAGGATTTCAAACCTGATGAGAAAGACATTGGGTTACTGATGGTCCCGGCATACAATCCGATCAGAAATCTTAAAATTGGCTGGAACGGTCACCGTGAAATGATGATGGAGTCTGCTGATATTACTGTGGTTCCGGTCCGAGAGCGTGGGTGGTTTTATGATGGCGGGATATTCCACAGGCTTCACCGACACAACTGGACAACCACTGATGGACACCACAATTCTGTTTGGAACCATAGCTGGCGTGTTATTAACACATGTAACAGGCTAACCCACCAAATTGAGTCGGGGGAGATCACACTTGGAGCTGACCTGGAAAACAAGGTCTTAAATGAACTAAGGGGGTTAAGGGCCTATGCTTATTATATTATTCTTGACAGTCACGGTAATATTCCAATTTCGACTGATTTTGCCGATCCTGACCCTCCTCAGCAATATTCAAGGAAGGATGCCTTTGACTTTATTGTGGGTGAGCTCCTTGAGGTTATACCCAACCTTGACCCGGAGGTAAGTTCAAGGACTTATGGGAGGTTTACCAGGTGGGCCGCACATGCAACACTTGCAAAGTTGTATCTTAATGCTGAAGTATATTCGGGTTCGCCAATGTGGCAACAGGTAATAAATCAGTGTGACTATATTATCGAATCGGGGCATTTTGCAATGGCCGAAAATTTCAAGGATCCATTCCTTACTGATAACCATAATTCATCTGAGATCATTTTTTCAGTTGTAAATGATGAGAATGAGAGCAGCCCTAATTTTCAGTATCATTACAAGTGCCATCATCCGAACTACAGGTTTGTTAAAAACCTTGAAGGATCACCATTTGGAGGAGTTTCGGGAACGCCTCAGTTTGCAGATACATATGACCCAGAGGATTCCCGAAAGGAGGACACCTGGGTTATGGGACCGCAATACCATTTCCAGACCGGGGAACAGGTTTTGACCTATTACAGGCATATAGCGAGCCTTGGTGGGGCGTTTGGGCCTGATGCCACTAATGAGGACGGTTACAAGCCAGGAAAATATGAAATAAAGATAGGGGCCAGGAGAGGGCTTAGTAATGACTTTGTTATTTTCCGTTATACCGATGTTTTAATGATGAAGGCCGAAGCACTTCTAAGAAACGGCAGTGCCTCACAGGCAGCTGAAATAGTCACTGCTGTGCGTGAGAGGGCATTCAGGGATAATCCTGAAAAAGCAGTCGTAACCGGTGCTGAACTACAGCAGGGCAGCGTATATAACTACGGTTACCAGAATGAGCATGGAGAAATATTAAACCCTGAGGGAGGAGATGATATCCAGTATGGCAGGTTCCTGGATGAACTTGGCTGGGAGTTCGCACTTGAGGGAAGGCGCAGGCAGGATCTTATACGCTTTGGTGTATTTCATACAAAATCATGGTTTAATCACGAACCGTCCAGTATAGAAAAAATAATATTCCCGATACCGGAAATGGCCATGCAGACCAACCCGAACCTTGTACAAAACCCGGGATATTAGTATTGGCATTTTCTGTTTTTTTTCATGTTTGTTGTTTGGTTTGTTGGGAGAAGGGTGTGGCGGCCCTTCTCTTTTTTTGCTGATTATGTTTAAAGCAGATAATGCAGGAGGCCGGGCATTAATGCTACTAGTTCCTTGCAGCACCGGCCTATTGTATATATCAGCATTAATTATGGATATATCCTTCGCTTGTGATGATATTGTATGTAATTAATTTGGTTTATTGTAAAATATATTTACTTTTGCTTATATGCCCCGAAAATGGTGGTTATTGACTTCTGTTAACTTTCCTTTTCAACAAACGGCATTTTTACTATTATTTATTCTAAAACTATAACTTATGAAACACTTGCGACTATTGGTGGTTCTGTTGTTGCTTGCAGGAACCTCAGTGCCGGCATTTTCTTTTGCCCGCCAGGGTGACTGGCGCTGGCGCAATGATGATGGCACAGACGTGACTGCTACCTGGAAAGCAGATGAAAACACTCCCTTTACACTTACCCACAGGGATAATATCCGATTGCGGGTTGCAATGGCAAATAATTCAGATAATTTAGGGTTTGGCCCCAATCCTATAGGTCTGGGTTATAGGTATACCGGTCAGGCAAGCTGGTCAGAAGTTACTGACGATTCAAGCTCAAATCATTTTGTTTTTTCTGAATCCCCTCATTTTATAAATCAAGCTGCAAGTACGGAGCAGCTGCAGGCATTCCCGCCATATAGTTTTATTGAAGGTTTTTTATTTGATACATATGATTCTGCCAATAATTATCCGGAATTGTCTCCTGAAACTTTAACCGAACTGGAGTTTAGCATTAGGGCCACACCGCAGGCATTGGATAATACAGAATATGAATTCAGGCTCTATACAGATAGTGAACCATATGTCTATATGGATATACTTGAAGAGTCGCAGCCGGTTATGCTCACCACCGCCTTCGATGTAGCACAGGTGCCACTATCGCTCTGGGGGTTGATCTTTGCCGGGTTATTGATCATTGCCGGTAGTGTATTGATTGTAAGGAGGTTTTAGGCCCGGTTTATTCATATTATCTATTCAGTATCTTGTTTAGGGTAGTCGCCGGAAGAAAAAAGCTCACACTGCTTGTTTTGTCCATGCTTGCAGGACTACTGTCAGGAATTGCAATACACAGTATATCCTGGTTGCTTGGCCTGTTTTGCTACGTGCCGGTATTCTACCTACTGTTAAGGTTCCGGACCGGAACCTCCGGTGGTATGCTTGCCGGGGCTGTTACAGGTGCCGCGCAGGCTTTAGTGATGTATGGGTGGATATTTCCAGTGGTTGCAGACTATACCGGGCAGCAACTGTTCCCGGGAGTATTAATATGGCTGGTTCTTGTTGTTATCAACTCTGTTAAATTCCTGGTGATTTTCGGCCTTATTGGTAAGGTTTTCAGAAGACTGGAAGAGACAGAAAGGGCAAAATGGTTAACAGCCCCCCTGGCTGCTTCCATATTTGTTGGAGTTGAAGCTCTTATTGGCAGTTTAAGGGGCCTTCCATGGATATACAGCTTCCTGGGGTATACACAGACAACCAATATATGGTTTTTGCAGCTTGCAGAACTTGGAGGCGTTGGCATTATTACCTGGTTCCTGTTGGTAATTAATGTATTTCTGGCCTATTCACTGGCATGGAGGAGCAGCACACCACTTACCTATGCTGTTTTTCTCTTGATTTTAATACACATATATGGTTTTGCCCGTATCCACATGCTGGAATCCCGTTCAACCGGAACACTTAAGCTGGCACTTTTATGTGATAACTCCCCGCCTGAGTTACGCTGGAATGAATCCGAACTGGACAGGTACGTGCACCGGCTTTTTGAGCTGAACCGCCAGGCACTGGTAACCAGGCCTGACATAGTTGTATGGAACGAAAGCGTTATTCCGTGGACCTTCCGTGAGGATGACGATTTTTTACTTTATATACTCGGGCAGAACAGCAGCCAGGGTGTATCACACCTGATCTCATACTATACCGAAGGAGACTCCGAGAAGGAGTACCCTTCGGTATCAGCTTATCTGATCCGTCCTGACGGCAGTGTGGCTGGCAGGTATGATAAATCTGAGTTGCTGGCCGGTGTGGAAAGGCCACTGTTTAGATTTGCAGGTCAGGGCTCTTTGCAACTGCCATTCTCCCTTGACAACACACTTGCTGACCATTCTGAGAATCCCTTCTCTGAACCCCTGGTATCCGGCTACGGATCAATTGGTGTTATGATATGCAATGAGTCCTCCCGTGATGTGGTTCCGGCAAGGCTTGCCGGGCAGGGCGTGGAGCTTATGGTATTGATGTCAAACAATGCCTGGTTTGATAACTCAGCACTAGTCAGGCTTCATTTTTACTTTACAAGGATGCGTGCAGTAGAGAACCGGACTGCAATAGCAATTAACTCAAACATGGGCATATCCGGTATTACCGACCACACGGGAAGGATACTCAGTTACTACGACGGGATGCAACCGACAGTACTGGAAGCATGGATAACCCTGACAGACAGCTCAGGAAACTATCTTTACAGGCGAAATGTCTTCTATCTTGCAATATCCGGGATGCTGCTACTTACCCTGGTTTTACTTTTTTACAGGGGCAAAACCCATCGCCTTTAGCTTAATTGAAAAGAACCCATAACCAGTTGGCCACAAATAGCGCAATGGCCGCAATGGCAACGGCAGGTCTTTTCAGAACACTTTCAGCCCTTTTAAAACTTACATAAAGGGTCTGCCTGCGGCCTATAAGGTCAAATGTGATCCATAGCGGCAGTATTAACAAGCCCATAGCAATGGGTATTCCAAGGGGGTTTAAATGTATTGCTTCCTGCAGTCCTCCTCCCATCAGGGATATTAACGATGTGGTGGTGCCACAGGAGGGGCAGGGAACTGAGGTTATATGGCTGAAAATACAGGGTTTAAAAGGCTGTGTGGTTTGAGAAGTTAAACTAATAATTAACCATGCGTAGCCGGCAAGGCCCGCCAGGATAATAAAAGCGTAGAACCTCTTCCTGTTTGAGACCATCAATACAGAAATGGCTTTAGTTTTTCCATGTTCTTGTCCTTGGTAAGCCCCATTATCAGGAACCAGTCAACTATGGCCCAGATACCAAGCCCGCCGCAGGTGATAAGCTTAAGCACCCCCAGGCCGGTATCGCCTATCATGAACCTGTCAATGCCCAGGTAGCCTACCAGAAGGGATACTATCAGCATAATTGTGGGGTCCTTGAACTGCAGTGTTTGCAGAAGACCCTTTTTGGAGTCATCCATACTCTTAAGCCTGTCCCTTATCTCCATTAGATGGTAATCGCGGAAATACTTCCCCTTAGTCATCAAGAAAATGTCAACCTGATTTTCGTCCATTTTATTTTTGTTTTAAGGTTAGGTCTTTTATTTATTCTCCAGTGGTGGTTTTAACCCAAATATCAGAACAAATCAACTTGCCCTTTCCAAATTTAACTAATAAAATTTGTTAAATGACAAATATTTATATATTTGTCTAAAGTTCCCAATTAAAACCTAAAAACATGAAAAAACTTACACTTGCAATTCTGTTCTGTGCCTTCTTCATGGCTGCAAATGCATCGGATGGTACTGTTATTACAAAGCCCAGGGGCGGAGATATGTTCTTTGAGCTAAAGGCCAGCGGCATTAACACCATTAGTACGGGCCTCAACAGCACCTATGGTGGTGTAATGGTCCGCTCCTTTATGTCAGAAAACCGGGCCAACCGTTTCTCGGCCGACTTAAGCCTCTTTATCGGGGAGGATGATACCGAGATCTCATATTTTCATTTTAACTGGGGGCTTGAGAACCACATGACAGGGTCCGATAGGATGTCCACCTACTGGGGCTTTGATGTTGGTATAGCCGCCTTTGACAGCTTTGACTATTTCAACCTTATGGGAGGTCTGTTCACAGGCTTTGACTATTTCATTGCCGATGGTCTGTACCTTGGCGCTGAAACAGGGCTGAGGCTGTATATAGACTCTGACCCCCTTGAGATAGTGCTGCCCGGAGTAAGGATGAACGCATCCTTCAAGCTGGGATACAGGTTCTAGGGGATCAACGTTTCCTTTTTCTTATGAGAGTTTATTACGGTAAATATTTTACTGTAACGCTGCCGTATTGTAGCTGCATTAAGAAGTATCGACCTTTATAAACACGCATCAATCGGTTATCCGTATAAGCCTTTTGTTCTCATACTCCCACCAGTCATCCTCTGCCGTTACATGTATAACATGTACGCCCGGCTCAAGGTCTTCCGGCAGGTAAGCCTCCCACAGGTACTCGGATACATGACCTTCCCAGAACGAGTGTGACATCCTTCTCCAGGGGTGTTCACCCAGCCCCTGTTCAAACAGGTATGCTGCGGTATTGACCGGGTCCTGCCTCATGACCCTTTCCATATATGTAACCTTATCCCCGATGCGCATCTGAACACTTGCCGATGGCAGTGCATTGAAGATGTTGGCTGTTACTGCAGTACCTGTCAGCTCATCCTTGTTTATCACATCCGGGGCATGAAGGTTCATCTGGAAGCTTTCAGGCCTTCTTGATGCCTTCCAGCTCATTTTCCACTCATTGCCGTCTATATGCAGGTAGGTGTATGAGGTTGGTGTGCCGTCGGTCATCATTGCATGCGGTATGCCGAATTCGTCCGGCATCCCGCTCCACCAGGAGCCGCACACCGTTGCAACACAAATCATATGGTGCTTTTGCCCGGGCGGAAAACCATACTCCTCTCCCAGGAAATGGTGATAATGCCTGTGGTGGTGAGAAACCAGGGATACGGCATTGGGGTAGCCGGCTACCAGTTCAAAAAACTCCTGCTGCTCGCTCTCATCCTCCCATGAGGTTGAACCCGCCCATGGTATGTGTGCCATCAAAAAGACCGGTTTTTCCCTGCCAACCCGCTTTAGTTCCGCCTTTAAAAACTCCATCTGGTCATCCCCTAACCCTGTCCTGTAAAAACGCTCATCACCTTCAACTATCCACCTTATGTTGTCAAGTACAATAAAGTGGGCAGTCCCATGGCTGAATGAGTAGTAGGAGGGCCCGAAATGCCTATAGTAAGCACCCCTTGCTTTCTGGTTGGTATTTGCCGTAAAGTCAATGTCATGGTTGCCCGGCACATACCTCCATGGAATACCTGTTACCGCTATACTGCTGTATAGTGGCTCAAACATATCAAGGTTGTCGAATACAATGTCCCCCAGTGTCACCCCGAATGCTGCATCGCTCCCTACAAGCTCTTTCAGGGCGTCATTTGCAAGGTAGTATATCTCCTCTTCATTCCTGGGCTGGGTGTCACCGAACACCAGCACCCTGAAACTTCCGGGTTCCTCTTTGGAGTAAAGCGGGAAGTCTACCGAGGAAGGTAGTTCCCCTGTGGGCTGCAGCCCCTGGTACCTGGTTCCGGAGAGCCCTGCTGTGCTGTGTATATAATAAAAGCGTGGCAGCTGGTTTTCATCGACCG
>PWNY01000006.1 GCA_003557805.1 Bacteroidales bacterium
GCCATTTTTGTAACTGCAAACTTAAAAACAGGCTGGCCTTCCTGGTAAACATAGTGTTCGCGGGCATCTATAGTGTCGTAACTGGGTGGTTTAAGGGAGCCTCCGGCTTTCATGTGAAGATGCTTGTAACCGGAACCATCAGTTTCAAACTTGTGGTCTGTAATGCCGTTGCCGTCATTTGACGGTTCCAGGAGCACAGCACAGGCAGCATCCCCGAAAATAACACAGGTCTGCCTGTCGGTATAGTCGACTATGGAGGACATCTTGTCTGCACCTACAACTATTACCTTTTTATATTTACCGGATTCCACAAATTTTGATGCTGTGACCAGTGCGTATATAAAGCCCGAGCATGCTGCATTCATATCATAGCTGAATGCATTCCTTATGCCGGCCTTATGGCTTATCAGATTGGCGGTTGCGGGGAACTTCATGTCAGGGGTAACAGTTGAACAGATAAGCAAATCAACCTCGTCAGGAGCTATGCCCCTTTTTTCCAGCAACCCTGTCACAGCCTTGCTTCCCATATCGGAAGTGGCAAGTCCGTTACCTTTTAATATCCTTCTCTCCTTTATGCCGGTCCGGGTCGAGATCCATTCGTCAGAGGTGTCAACCATCTGTTCAAGTTCGGCATTGGTAAGAACGTAGTCGGGAAGGTTACCGTGGACGGCAGTAATGGCGGCTTTGATATTTGTCATGGGAAAAAACAGTTAATTCAAAAAGCTAATCATCTTCTGAAGGGAAAATACGACCTTTTGAATATTGGTCCATTGCAATCCTTATATGATCTGAAACACCGGCCTCAAAAACACTCCTTGTATGCAGTATCATATTCTTTATTGCGACATCATTCGATATACCATGTCCAATAAGGACTGTGGAGTTGATACCCAATATCGGGGTGCCACCATAACGCTCGTAATTGAAGCGGGCGAAAAAATCATCTACCAGGCCTCTTTTTACCATCAGCCTGAACATCGCTTCCATGTTCTTTAGAACAATATTACCGGTAAAGCCGTCACACACGAACACATCCACCCTGTCCTTGAAAAAATCACGGCTCTCAACATTGCCTATAAAGTGAAAATCGCTGTTGTCCTTCATCAGCCTGTAAGCTGACTGGCAGAGTACGCTGCCCTTGTCTTCCTCTGACCCGATATTCAAAAGCCCCACGCGGGGAGAGTCGATCCCGTAAACATATTTAGCATAAATCGATCCAAGAAGGCCGAACTGGTAGAGTACATCCGCCTTTGTATCGGGATTTGTACCTACATCTATCAGGATGCCAACACGCCCGTTCTCTTTTGGGATTATCGATGTGGTTGCCGGACGGATTATACCGTGTACGGTATTAACACTGTATATGGATCCTACAAGCATTGCACCAGTATTGCCGGCACTGCAAAAACCATCTATCTCGCCGGTCTTCAGCATTTTAAAACCGATAGCTATACTTGAGGCAGGCTTCCTGGAAAAAGCTTTCGTGGGAGATTCACCCATTTGGATAACATCGGGAGCATGGACAATGTCAAAAAGCCCGCTGTTAATCTTTTCATCTTCCAGGTGCTTATGAATTACCTCCTCGTCACCAATAAGAACAATGCGATCATTGCCGGACAACTCTTTCTGTGCAAGTATTGCACCTCCCATGGTGGCTCTGGTGGCATAGTCACCACCCATGACGTCAAAACCGATATTCATTTCCCTGGCATTAATGGATAAACACTGGGGGCAAGAGAGGGTTAGGCTGTCGCTGATTTCTCTATAGCTGCCTTACCCCTGTAAAAACCGCACTCCGGACATACCCTGTGCATAATCCGTGCCGTTCCGCAGTTTGAACAGACGGTGAGTGCAGGTTCAGTTGCCTTGTAATGGGTACGTCTTTTATCCCTGCGGGTTTTTGATATTTTACTCTTAGGATGTGCCATGATATTGTTATATTAATAAGCGATTAATTATCCTTGTTAAAGTACAGGTTCTTTAAAACATCAAATGGTGAACCTTCCAGTGGTTCAGCATCGGATCCGGGAGAAAGCCGTCTGACTCTCTCCAGCATATCCCTGTCGCAACCACTATTACCGTGAGCATCATCGGGATGAACCTTTTTCAGGGGGAGCCCCAGGTGGATATACTCATATACATACTGGGCAATGTCAAAATGGCTGTCTGTTGAAGGTATAACAACGACATCCTCGCTCTGCTCATAATAGCTCTCACCGAACTTGACAAAGAGTTTCTCCCTGTGGTTGAACCGATCATGATAGGCCTCAAGGCAGCGATCGCAAAAAAGCTCAATCCATCCACTGAACCAAAAATCAAAGACAAGCATATTGTCTTCCTTTAAAAGTTCAAGGTTCAGGTTAATATCACCCTGGCTGATCTCTGAATGCTCAAAGCAATCAAAAAATGACGGGCCTATTCCGAATGAGAACTTGTGATTCCCATTCGAAAGTCCCGAAAAACCAATTCTGTATGGCTTGAGTGCTTCCACTTTTCCCTGGATTTTTTAAAGGCTGCAAAGATAAAACTAATGTATGAAAAAAAAAAGCTTTTGGCTTTTTAATCCGTGTCCGGTGAAGGCCGGTTCTACCTGAAGGCCTTCTCCGGCAACCCGTCTCCTTCGAGACTTAGCCTGCTGAAGTACTCTGGTACCTCCTTCCCGGCCAGGGAGTCCACGTAGAGTCTTGCAAGATATTGTCCCAGCATGAACCCCTGCCCCCTGAGACCAAGAAACAGCCCTTTTTCAACATCAACGATCATCCTCGGCTCAATATAGTACCCTGCCCACAAAGCCTGGAAGCCTGCCGCCGAGATCTCGGGTATCCAGTCGGTAAACACCTCCGAAACAATCTCCGAGAAGTCCCTGGAGTTGATCTTAACATCCTTTTCGGTTTCAACAGGCTCAACCAGCGGTGAAGCACAGCCAATTATCTGACCCGTATCACCAAGTTGCTGTCCGTAAACTGCAGTGAAGCCCTTGTAGTTTCGCCGGTCAATTAGCATATTCAGGGGCTCACCGTCAATACCTAGCATGGGAAGCCGGCGGGTAATAAACGCCTGGTGCCTTACCGGGTAAAGGCCGGTCTCTATATCAAGCTGGCCGGCGAAATGCGCCCCTTTGTCGCCAAGGGCGTTTATGAACAGGGGAGTATGGTATTCGACATATTCACCGTCATGGGTACGGACAACAGCGATGTATTTTTCCCCGCTCCTGGAAACATCTACAAGCCTTGTGTCTTCGTGGACTGTTCCACCGCTTGCCTTACCAAGCCCACGCAGACCCTCTATCACCTTACCGGGTGTTGCCTGCCAGCATTCACTGGTCTTAAGGGCAGCAATGTATTTATCATTGTCCTTTCTGAAATACGGGGATATCTCGCTCTGAAAGTCCCGGGGCATTAACATTTTCGCCTTCTGCCAGGCCATTGAATCTTCCAGTGCCCTGAATGTCTGATCATCATGGGCAAAATTTATATAGTTAATAAGCCTGAAATCAACGCCTCCCTTCTCATCCAACTCACGGAAAAGCTCCAGGTTATGCCTTGCAATATCGGTCAGTTCGGGCACACTGAACACTGGCCTACCTCCGGCTATATTCCTCCAGGAGCTTCCAAAGCCATGGTTGATAAGTACCGGGTCGTAGCCTTCCTCGGCCAGAAAGCGGAAAAGTGCACTGCCACCTATTCCCCCGCCTGCTACCAGTGCCCTGGTTTCAATCCTGCGCCTCTGCCTGTTAATTGTACTGGTAAGGACCCTGTCGTGAATCTCAGAGGGATAGAGCTCTCCCAGAGTTATCTGGTTCGACATGGGCGCCCTGGGTGTTGAACCTCCGATAAGCTCCACACCCAGAGGCCTTAAGTTTAGCTTAAGCCTCTGTATACACCTTTTACCCCTGCAGGGACCCATTCCAAGGTGGGTTGTATGCTTTATCTCCTCAACAGAGACGTATTTGCGGTCACCAATAACCTTTAATACATCTTCGAACAAGACATCATCACAGTGGCACATAAAGAAACCCTCTCCCCGGGCATCTTTGCAGGGTTTGACATTTAGCTTTTCGGGATACTCTTCCTTAATAATGAATCCCCTGACCTTCAACTGGTCATCCCTTTCCATCCCTTCTGTTTTTATCCTGGCAATATGTGTCAGGTTCTGCTTTCGGAGTACTTTCTGAATCACACCCTCACCAAGTATATTGGCATTGTTGTCCACCAGGTAGACCTCTTTGCCGGCATCCATGTCAAATTCAATTGGCAAAAAGAATATTCCGCGCTTAAGGTTATAGCCGAATATGGCAAGCCCCGGGCACTGGTAAACACAATCCATGCAGCCCACACACTTATCATAATCTATATTGGGGACCGTACTGGTTGATGATTTGGTTATAGCCCCGTATTTGCAGGCAAAGGCACAGGGGTTGCAGGCAAAGCCATGCAGGCAGTCAATGATGACAAAAGGCTTGTCCAGGCGCTCCTCTTCAGGCATAAATGGCTCATCCAATACCCTTAGTGGGTGCTGCTGGGAGTCTATATACTCCTTTGAAACAGCCAGGTAGTCGTCATAATCATACCTTGCCTTAAGGTTTTCAAGAATCTCGTATGCAACCTGTTTTCCTCTGAGAACAGCACTGGTACCTTCACCAATACGTATTGCATCACCTGCCCCGTAACAATTACGGCCAAACATCTCCCTCCCTTTCTCAAGAAGCACATCATCCGGCATCAGCCCGGTGCATATGTTTATCGCATCAATACCTGAAATTATCTTTTCCGTGCCCTCTACAGGTTTGAAATTGTCTGCCTCAGCCACGATGGCCGCTGAAATACCGTCACCTTTTTTATTTGGTACCGCCTCAAGTATCATATGTGAAAGCATAACCGGTATACCCAGGCGCCTGACACGGTTTGCCTGCACAGGGAAACCTCCTTCAGAAGGCATTGCCTCGAGTATGGCCCGTACCTTTGCACCAGCCTGAACAAGCTGGTAGCTTGTAAGGTATCCTATGTTCCCTGCTCCAATGGTAAGAATATTCTTGCCAAGCAGTGTGAGCTCGGTATTCATCATTTTCTGGATAACCGCTGCGGTGTATACGCCCGGAAGGTCATCATTGTGAAATGTCGGCAGAAAAGGTACTGCGCCGGTGGCGACCACGAAATGACCGCAGTCGATATAGAATATCTCATTTGTCCTGAAATTCTTGACCGCAACCCTGTTGCCCTCAAAAACGTCCCACACCGTGCAGTCAAGCATTATTCCGTCATGGTTGTCACCGGCAAGGGTTGAGGCTATCTCGAAGCCTCTCATTCCCCCGTACTTCTTCTCCTTCTCAAAGAAGAAGAACTGGTGGGTCTGCATATTGAACTGACCCCCGATCTCAGAGTTGGAGTCGACAACTATATTGCTAATACCATGATTGTTGAGCACTTCCCTTGCTGCAAGACCTGCAGGGCCTGCCCCCACTATAACCACAGTTGTTTTGAACACCCTGATACCTTCGGGCTTTTTACGGATATCGGGTTCCGCAACATAGCCCTTTGGGATCTCTGCAACCTCCTTAACGTTGTCAACAGCTGTTATACAAATCCTTTTAACCTCTCCGTCAACAAGCATTTCACAGGCACTGCATTTACCAATACCACACTCCAGGCTGCGGCTGCGGTTCTTAAGGCTATGGCTGTGTATCGGATATCCCGCCTGGTGAAGTGCAGCAGCAATCGTAAACCCACATTCCCCCTCTACTCTTTTTCCGTTAAAGTCAAAGGAGTGCTTTTTGGTTTCATGAATTTCTATAATTGGATGTTTAACTA
This sequence comes from Bacteroidales bacterium, assembly GCA_003557805.1. Lineage (GTDB taxonomy): Bacteria > Bacteroidota > Bacteroidia > Bacteroidales > UBA7960 > PUPG01. The sequence continues at coordinate 5,808 of PWNY01000006.1, forward strand.
TCTTGTGCATGGAATAAAAAAATAATTAGTATCGTATAGTTAGCCAAAGCTTTATGATATCGCAGGCAAAGGTAATTATTTAAGATAATCAAACCGTTCAACTGTTTATTTTTACTCTTTCTAAATTTTTTGGGCCGGAAAACCAGGCCCTGGACTTATTTGAACTCATGGTCAAAATGTATTAAATTAGGGGTCAAATACTGAATAAAGGATAAAGGCTGTGATCCAAATGTAAAACCACAATAAAATGAAGAAGTACCTTACAGCAGTTCTGATTTTCGCACTACTCGGCATTGGTGCGATTATTTTCAAGGTGGGCTCACGCAGCCTCACACCTGCAGGGACAAATACCCGCGCAGAAACAATAACTAACAGACAAATTCAGACCGGAGAGATGATCGATTTGCCACAACCAGTTACAGACGGTGATATGAGCGTGGAAAAGGCGCTTACACTGCGCCGCTCTATCCGCAGTTACAGCAGTGAACCACTGAGCCTTTCAGAGGTTTCCCAGCTGCTTTGGTCGGCCCAGGGCATTACCAGTGAGCAGGGGTTCAGAACTGCACCTTCGGCCGGTGCAACTTTCCCCCTTGAGATGTTCATGGTTGTCAATAATGTTGAAGGGCTGGAAAAGGGAATTTACCATTATCATCCCCACGAGCACCAGCTTGAGTTCATAAGGGACGAGGATGTAACCCCTCCCCTGTTCAGGGCATGCCTTAGCCAGTCCATGATAAGAGAGGGAGGTGCGGTTCTTGTATTCGCCGCAGATTTTGAACGCACAACCGGCAGATACGGAGAAAGGGGCATAAGATATGTTTATAATGAAATCGGCCATGCGGGTCAGAACGTTCACCTGCAAGCTGCAGCCCTTAACCTTGGTACGGTCGTAATAGGTGCATACCGTGATGATGAGGTGGAAGATATATTACGGCTGGGTAATAACCTGAATGTTCTATACCTAATGCCTGTCGGCAGGCTCTGAGAGGAGAGGTGATCAGAACCCGTAAGAAATGCCTGTTACAAGGGAGTAACCGAAGGGGTATGCATGTCCCATCATAAATCCTTCCCTGAGCACCGGGTTCAGGAAGAGTTGCGCTGTCGGTTCAATATGTAAATACAGCCGGTTGGTAAGCGGAAGTTCTACCGAAAATCCTCCAATGGCCGAGAAGTTGATTTCCCTGACACCAAAGGTTTCACCCACAGGGTTCTGGTAAATATTCCTGCCCAGGTATACATCATTACCAATAAGGTATGTACCTGACATACCTCCCTTTACATGCAGGTCAATACCTCCCCTTCTGAGAATGTGATACCTGAAGACCACCGGCATTTCGATATAACTGAACACCTGCGATATTCCCTCACCCGATCTCTTCAGGGTACGGATCTCTGTACCCTCAAGCCCCTCCTTGCTGGTAATTACTCGCGATGACTGCACATCGGCAAAATAGTGGTATTGATCAAACAGTGCAACACTGCCCTGCGAGGTCAGTATGGTCTGCGGATGCAGGACCCTGCCCGTGGTCCTTTCCTGCCCGTATAGAGGGAGGGAGGAAGGATGGTTGTAGGATACTATATCCCTGATGTATTGTCCTGTCCTGAAATAGTTAAGTCCTGTCTGAAGGGTCCACCCGGGAGCGAAGTTGTAGTAGCCGCTTATGCCTGCGCCCATTGTCAGCATGGCCTCTTCCAGGGCCCCGTAGGGTATGTCTTCATATGCAGGTCCGACACCGCCTGAGTACACCCTGTAACTGGACTGGGGAGAAAAGTGGGCCCCCACCCGGAATTTATGAGGCTCATTCGAACTGAAGGCTGCAAAAAAGTCGTATATCCTTTCGGTATATGGCTTGTTAACACTCCCGGAGAAAGAGCCGGACGGATATTGTGCCATAAGTTCAGTTACCGGGTATCTTTCAGGGAGATCTACCGTAAGGAGTGCCAGGCTGTTATCATCTGCTGGCTGTAAAACATCTTCACCCAGGGAAGCAAACAAATAACCGGAGGTGCTTATTTCGGGCCGCTCAGCACCGGGGTTCATAATAATCCCGGGAGAAGAGACAGTGAGTGCCGGGGCGACCGGGCTGATTGCCTGAGGCATTTGAGTTTCGGAATAGGCTCCGGGAATGGTATCTACCCTGTCGGTAAGCAACCAGTATGTTAATACAGAGACTGCAAGCATGGCAACGGAAGCTGCAATGCCTGAAAGCATATAACGCACTGACCTTTTACGGCGCAATGCCAGCGCATCAGATATTTCAGCCCATGCCTCGACAGGAGGATTGGCCTCAAGACCCTCAAGCTCCTCTCTTACTCTCCTGTCAATATAATGCTCTTCCACTTTTATATAATGTTTCAGTAACTGTTTCCTAAATAGCCTTGACAACAACCTGCATCTCCCTTACCAGTTTGTCTTTAAGCAACATCCTTGCCCTGGCAAGATTTGAGCGGGATGTTGACTCGGCGATCTGCAGTGCCTCTGCTATCTCCCTGTGCGAATAGCCTTCCAGTGCATACAGGTTAAAAACAAGCCTGTACTGGAGGGGCAACTGCTGCACCAATGCAAGGATATCCCTCGCATTTAACATATCAGGCCCTTTGTTGCTGCTTGAGTACCCCTCATAATCCATCACTTCTTCAGCAGGCAGATGGTATACCCTTTCACGGTATTTTTCTATGGCCGTATTGACAAATATCCTCCTTATCCATGCCTCAAGGCTTCCCTGCCACTTGAATGACGGTAAACTGGAAAACACCTTGACAAAGCCCTCCTGTAAAATATCCTGGGCCTCGTCATAGCTGGCCGAATACCTCAGGCATATACCAAACATCTTCCTGGAAAACCTGGCATATAAACGGTACTGGTCATCCTTGCGGTTTTGCAAGCAGCCTTTTACTATTTTCCTTAAGGGGTCCACCTTTGAAATATAAGCTTTTAACAAAGATAGCAAATCCCCGGTATATTCAAAGAACGCAAGTTATTGATTATGAAAAATCTCTCCAGCCCCTGAAAATATTGCAATCACATAATCTTCACTGAATTCCCTGGCAATATCCTCAAGCGTATCAAAATCATCCTCAAATTCCCCTAAAAAGTAATTTTCATGAAAATTGCTGTGCCCCTGATCAAACAGTTCAAGCTTTTCATCGCCAATTCTAAAAAAGCCGTAATTGCCCGGAGGCAGGTTTTTTTTAACCACGCCGGCATCCCAAAGGCTGTCGTAAAATATACTGCTGTCAATATCTGTGATTCCGGCCTTGCCGTGAATATATCCCCAGACAAAATTGCCGGGCACTCTTTTAACCTGTTCATTCCTGATTTCGATAAAGGGATTGTCACCCTTGACCAAATCCAGGAATACCTTGTCCTGCTCACCTATCAGGCTGGTGCTGACAGACTCGTCATTCACTATGAACACCAGGTCATGATGGGTTCCGGGAAGTGCTTGTCCTATTTCAATAAATGCCATGGCTGGACCGACAGATGTAACACAGGCATCATAAAGCCTGATCCCTTCGAAACTTATCACCTGACTTGATCCGCTTTGGCTGGTCTCGTACTTGATCTGGAAGTTGGAACAGGGGTATTCCTCAATGCTAACAACATGCAGGGCTGTGTTCTTTTGGCCATTCTCAAAGAACTTTCTCAGCTCAATACTCAGATGGCCAGAAAACACCGCCTTTTCATCCTCCTTGTTGCAGGCCGGGAAAAACAGCATTACCGACAATATAAACCAACAAGGCCGGCAAATAATATTCCTAAACTTTCTTTTCATGTTGTCAGAGTGCCGGATAAACCTGCAGCAGAACCGTCAACTTAATTGCCTGTATTAAAAAAACCCGCCCGAGCCTTGTTTTCATAGTTTGCTCAAACGGGATCCATGTTCGCATTGTAATTAATGTTCATAAAGAGCGTTTCAGGGAAATGGCCGCATGGCTAGTTGTAATTGGTTAATGTTGTTTTTGGGCTTCTTTTGCCTTGGTGTAGCTTTAGAAGCATTGTCGCGGCCATTTCCGTATCCCCTGAAACGAATACAAAACCTAAAAAATGAAAATATTTGGAAAAAGGAGAAAAACACCCGGCGAACAGAATCGTCCGGGAAACTTTTAATGGGATTGTATTCCAGCAATAAACAAAGAACGAATAACAATGACAACTCGTTCACATATATATGACGAGCATCCGGTGCCATTCGCTGCGTCGAATTGAAAATTAATTTTGTTTTTTCTGGCGGCTTCTTACTTCAAGCTTCAGATAGTCCAGCATCAGATCCATACCGGCATCACCGATACCGTGCATTGCAAGATGCTTCCTGTCTTCATTGAATGCAGCCTCAAAGTCCTTTATGCTTTTCCAGGCTAGTATGCTTTTAACATAAAGACTGAACGCCGCAGAGGGATCACCCTGGCACCATTTTACATGACCAAGGTTCATAAGGTCGTAATGGTTTTCACTGTCACTGGCCAGCAAACGTTGCAGGTAATCAGCTGCTGTGTCAAATTTGCCAAGCAGGAAAGAGCACCATGCCAGGGGTCTCCTTATCTTATGGTTTTCGGGGGCGAGAACCTCAACCTTGAAATAGCAGTCAAGGGCTTCCTGGTACTGTTCAAGATGTATCAAACACTGCCCTATATTGGCCTGTAAGACCATATCCTCCGGATCCTGTTTCTCGGCCTGTCGGTAATAGGAAAGAGCTTCATCCCACTTATTGAGATATTTGCAGCACCAGGCAAGCTTTTTTAGTATCCACAGCCTGCCGGTATCTATAAGATCTGCTTTCTGGTAATATTCATAAGCTTTGAGCAGGTCACCGGTCTTCTCATAACAGAAGGCTATCTTCTCAAACAGCTCAATATTACTTTTATCATCCCTGATTATTGAAAGGAAAATCTTCAGAGCATCATCGTAGAACTTCTTGTCGAAAAGCAGTTCTGCAATATTCCTCATTGTCCTGCCACCGGGAACCAGCAGTTTAACAAAACTTGTTTCGTGCAGGTCAACTTCCATGTCGAAGACATCGTCAAACTCATCTCTCCAGGGGTGGAGTTTGTAAAACCGGTAAAGGTCCTGGAAGTACTGTGTATATATGCTTTTTGTCCTGGCAAGGGAGCCGGGCAGGTCATCCTCCTTTTCCAGCTCCGAAATGTTTTCCATCTCGGCACTCAGCATGTTCATCATCATGGTCTTCTGCTGATCCGGGACCATCTGGAGATTGAAACAGAAGGAATACTTATCTGAGTTGCACATAAAATATGTGTCTTCCAGCTTTTCAACCAGGGGCGTAAGGTCAAACTCCTTCCCCGGGTCTTTTATAACATGCTGTATAGCCGGGTTGTCCTGGTAAAAAGGGATAAACCAGTTGCTTATCTCACGAAAGAACGGAAAATGCTTGAGCCTGGAAAAGGCACTTATGAAAACGTCCATGCCGTCCATCTGCATTTCGGTAAGCTCCTGGAGCTTGTCAAGCAAATCGGGGGCATCCTCAAAAAAGGTTTCCCAGTCAGGGTTCCTTTCCTCTTCAGGGTCATCAGAGAAGATATTGTCAAGATCCAGCTTTTTCTCTATACCGGGTCGCATCTTCATGATCTCGGGCAGGATCTCCATTTCCCACTTTTTCTTCACCTTTTCAGTTTCCCGTGACTTTGTGAACTGCACCAGTATTGCCTCAATATGCTGCTCTATCTGCGGGAATGATTTCAGCTCCATTGTCTTATCCACAAGCGTGGGGTAGAGCCTGTGACGCTCATTGTACTTCAGGAAACAGAGGGTCAGGCCTATAATTGCTCTCTCCCATACAAACTCCTCCCTGTTATGTACAAACCGGAAAAGCATCAGGAACTTGTTTACATCGAAATAACGCAGCAGGCTCAACGTCAAGGCACTTACAACAAGTGCCTTATCGTGCCAATGCAGTTTACCTGAATCACACACGGCCTCCAGCAACTTTAGCTCCTTATCTGAATAGTGATCCCCCAGCCATACTATCTGGAAAATAAAGGCGAGTGTCTTATCCCTGTCAGCTGCTTTCTCACTGTCTCCTACTTTTACATCCTTAAGCAGACCTGCAAGCTCATCATCGAAGGAGAGTTTCTCCAGGACCTGGACAGCTTCATTAAGTTCCGCGCCCTTCCTTCTGTTAACCTCCTTTTTAAGCAGGCTGGTGTTCCCCCCGGCGCCACTTTCCGAAAGGTTTTCCCTTAGCTGGTCCGCAAGTTCCAGCAGGCTTCTCTTGATATAGTTATACACCTTTTCACGTTCCGGGTCACTGACACCGGAAAAGGTATGCTTGAGCAACTGGGAGTAGGCGCCTTGCATTTCATCAATCCTCTCATGAAGGAAGTCAAGACCCGACTTGTCCGTCATCTGGCGCAATAGCACTATGGCATCTGACAACCGCTGGCGGTAGACCAGCCTGCAGACTGTTTGATATGTTTTGTCCAAACCCATACTTGGCATATATGCAAAAATAGTAAAAAGCCCCGGACTTACCGGGGCTTTTAAGTTTCATTATCATTTCCCGACAGATTGCCGGTAAATTATTCCCTTTCTACTGGGGGTAATATATCGGACCTTCAATACCCAAAGGTATATTCAGAAGTATCCAGGCAATGAACATCGGTATCCTGACGATCATAAATGCAATGGCGTATGGAAGCATAACAGAAATAATGGTTCCAATACCTATGTTTTTCACGTATTTCTGTGCAAATACGATAACCAGCGGGAAATAAGGCAGCAGCGGAGTAAGAATGTTGGAGTATGAATCACCTATCCTGTAGGCCGCCTGTGTCGTCTCGGGGGAATATCCCATGAGCATCAGCATCGGCACAAATATCGGCGCAAGTATCGCCCACTTTGCCGAAGCGCTGCCGATTATAAGGTTAATGAATGACGATACCAGTATAAAAGAAATAAGAAGCGGAATCCCGGTAAATCCAATCTTCTGGAGACCGGCTGCCCCTGATATTGCCATTATAGATCCAAGGTTTGACCAGATAAAGAACTGTACAAGGTGTGCAGCAACAAATGCCAGTACGATATAACCACCCATGGTACCCATCGCCTCGGCAGTCATGTTTGCAACATCCTTGTCTCCTTTTATGGTCTTTGCCTTCAGCCCGTATATAAGCCCTGAAACAAAGAAAAGGATAAACATCAACGGTACAATGGAGTTATAGAAAGGGTTCAGGCTTCCATCCTCAGCACGTAATATCCCGTTTGAAGGTATTATCATCGCGGCTATAAGAGCCAGTATTACAATTACCGCTGAACCAGCCCACTTCAGGCCCTTTTTCTCAAGCGGTGTAAATGAATTTGAGTACTCCTCATCATCTTCACCCTCGTATTTACCCAGCCTCGGTACTATTATCTTCTCCGTTACATACATGCCGGCAAGGCCAATGAGTGGAACCGAAGCAGCCATAAGGTAGTAATTTGACAGCGGGTTCACAGTGTAGGCAGCATCCATTATTGTTGCAGCAGACTGGGTAAATGCGGCTATCATCGGGTCAAGTCCGGTAGGCAGGAAATTCGCCCCGAAACCACCCGAAACACCTGCAAAGGCAGCTGCAAGGCCAGCAAGCGGGTGCCTGCCCATCCCTTTGAAGATGGCAGCCCCCAGGGGAATAAGAACTACATATCCGGCATCAGCAGCGACTGAACTTACCATACCAGCTACAACTATAGAGAATGTAATAAGCCTTTTGGGAACCTTGGCCACGAACACCCTCAATGCAATGGCAATAAGGCCGCTGCGCTCCGCAACACCTATACCAAGCATTACAACAAGAACCAGCCCAAGCGGGGGGAATGAGGCGAACACCTCAACCATATTGGTCATTATCATCCTTATACCCTCGGCATTCAGAAGGTTCACCGCCTCTATCGGTTCATCGATGTCAGGCGAAGGATGATCGGCACTGACACCAAGGTTGCCGAAAACAAAAGAGAGTATCAGAACGATACCGATAAGGATAGCAAAGAGCGTAACGGGCTGGGGCAGTTTGTTCCCCACCACCTCAATCTTGTTCAGAATGCGTTGCATGGCGCCACCGGTTTCTTTCCCGTTACCCGGCTTGGATTCATTTCCAGTTGTCATATGTGTAAACGGATTTGTTTATAGTGTTACTTATTGGTTTATAGTGATGCTTATCGATCAGAAGGCATCAAAATTAATGTATTCCACCAAAACACAAAAAAAAATCGCGCAATATTATACATCAACCCGGGGCAGAACAAACCCACCAGGCAGTATAGCGCAGCTTACAGCTACACATAAAGAAAAACTCATCAGCGGATTATTGTAACCGTTCCTTCGGCATATCTTGTCTTTCCCATCCTGGTATACCTGAGGACATAGAAATATGTCCCGTCGGGTGCATTTGCGCCATCCCACCAGTTGTTGTAATAGTCACTGTGTTCAAACACCTTTTGGCCCCAGCGGTTATATATTACCATCTGTGCATTGGGATAGTGTTCCAGGTTCTCGATCTCAAACAGGTCGTTTATACCATCGGCATTTGGGGTAAAGACATTTGGAATGGTAAGGTCGCAGTTCTGCTCTGTTACCTCTATGTCAAAGAAATCAGTGCAACCTGTTGCAGGATCTGTAATCGCAACCGTATACAGTCCAGGATCCTTGACCATAAGGGTATCATAGGTCCTTTCAGGCAGGTCAACGCCAGCAAACTGCCACTGGTACTCCCACCCAAAACCATCACTGTTTATCGGGTTGACAGTCAACAATGTGGAGTCGCCCTCACATATCGGGATCTCCAGTTCCGAGGTGATCTCGGCTTCAGGCAGCGGCAGGATCTTAACTTCAACACTCGTGGTGTAGCTGCACCCAAAGTTGTCGACAACCTCGAAATCAAACGAATGCTCACCTGGTTCACTGACCTGGACAGTAGCTGGGTTTCCTTCAAGGGGGGAGCCGTTCCTGTACCATTTCTCTTCAACAATCTCAGGTGAGAAAATCAATGAATCAGGGTAAAACTCCTCGCTGAACAAAAGCGTCCAGCCATATATATGTCCGGATTCACCAAGGGTATGATCATCTGCACGCAATGTCCAGGTGCCGTTCAGGGTACTTCCGGCAAAAGCGTTCAAACTCTCTTCGGGGGTATAATTACCTGGAGGAAGGTATTCCGCATTGAAATAGTAATTACCGGCATTGTCAAGATACTCATGGTAAAGGGGGGTGGTTTCAGCCATAGTGCCATATTGAGGCAGGGGAGAGAAACAATATGAGTATGGCCTGCCCGGAACATTGTCATCCCATACGACCGGCTCACCCAGGTTGACCGCGGGGCCGTTGTAGGCCTTCAACTCTACGACCGTGCCGTTGGGGGATTCAAGCTCAAATCTCAACTGTGACTGGTCTATATGTTCAATGCTGACGCAGATAATATCAAAATCCTCAGCAGATAATATTTCTGTTCCTTCGGTAAAAACATCGAACTCCAGGCTCGACTCATAATACTGGTTTCCTCCGGCACCGATAAGAACGGGCGGATCTTCATGAACCTCGGTTGGGAAGCCTGTCCAAACAACCGGTTCTGCAGAACCATATAATGTAAACACCTCACCTGCACAGGCCGTATCGACAGAAGC